>JANOTE010000055.1:0-3580 GCA_031416195.1 Rhodoferax sp. | reverse complement strand
GCGCCGTAGACCCAACTGGTTCTGAAGATCAGGTGCTTGCAGCCACTGGCCTGGATCAACTGCTCGCCTTCCAGCTTGGTGCGGCCGTAGACGTTGAGCGGCGCAGGCCTGTCTGTCTCTGTCCAGGGCGTTGAGCCGCTGCCATCGAACACGTAATCGGTGGAATAGTGAACCAGCCATGCACCGATCACCGCAGCTTCTTTTGCCAGCACACCGGGAGCCAGCGCGTTGAGGATGCGCACCAGATCGGGCTCGCTTTCGGCTTTGTCCACAGCCGTGTGCGCGCCTGCGTTGACGATGACATCCGGCTTGACGGCACGCACGGTCCCAGCCAAGCCTGCCAAATTGGTGAAATCTCCGCAATAGTCGGTGCTGTCGAAATCCAGCGCGACCAGTTCTCCCAGGGGCGCCAGACTGCGCTGTAGCTCCCAGCCCACTTGGCCGCCCTTGCCCAACAGCAGAATCTTCATGCGTTAAACATTCAGGCCACACGTTTGCTGTAATTGGTCTGAACCCAGTCGCGGTACCCGCCAGATTGCACTTGCGCCACCCAGTCTTGATGGGTCAAATACCATTGCACCGTTTTTCGGATACCCGTCTCAAAAGTCTCGGTGGGCTTCCAGTTGAGTTCCTGCTCGATTTTGCGAGCATCAATCGCGTAACGGCGGTCATGACCGGGGCGATCCGTTACGTAAGTGATCTGCGATTGGTACGGCTTGCCATCAGCGCGTGGTTTGAGGTCATCCAACAGCGCGCAGATGGTATTCACGATGTCGATATTCGGCTTTTCGTTCCAGCCGCCTACGTTGTAAACCTCACCAACACGGCCAGCGTCCAGCACGCGCCGTATCGCGCTGCAATGGTCTTTGACATAAAGCCAGTCACGCACCTGCATGCCGTCGCCATACACCGGCAGGGGCTTGCCCGCCAGCGCGTTGACGATCATGAGAGGAATCAGTTTTTCGGGAAAATGGTAGGGGCCGTAGTTGTTGCTGCAATTCGTGGTCAGCACGGGCAGGCCGTAGGTATGGTGGTAGGCCCGCACCAGGTGGTCACTGGCCGCTTTGCTGGCGGAGTAGGGGCTGTTGGGCTGGTAGCGGTGAGTCTCGGTGAAGGCAGGATCCGCTTTGGCCAAGGAACCATAGACCTCATCAGTTGAAACATGCAGGAAGCGAAAAGCCGACTTTGACTCACCCAACAAGCCGCCCCAATACGCGCGCACCGCTTCGAGCAGCCGAAACGCGCCCATGATGTTGGTTTGGATGAAGTCCTCTGGGCCGTGGATGGAGCGGTCAACATGCGACTCGGCTGCAAAGTTGACGATAGCGCGGGGCTGGTGCTCTTTGAGCAATCTCGCCACCAGGGCGGAATCGCCAATGTCACCTTGAATAAAAACATGCTCACTGTTCCCTTCAAGAGATGCCAGATTTTGGAGATTGCCGGCGTAAGTCAGCTTGTCAAGGTTGACAACCGTTTCATGCGAATTCGCAACCCAGTCCAACACGAAATTTGAGCCAATAAAACCGGCTCCACCTGTCACGAGAATCATTGCATTCCTTGAAAAACTGCCAATGTCAAAATAGCTGGCTGACGGCTGGCGATCGATCTGGGGATTATAGAAGTCGCAATCAGGCTGCCACAATCAGCCCCCCAAATACGCTGCCTTCACGGCCGGATCGTCCTTGAGCTTGTCCGCCGGGCCGTGCACCGAAACGCGGCCATTTTCAAGCACATAGCCATAATCTGCCACTTTGAGCGCCGCTGCGGCAAACTGCTCGACCAGCAGCATCGTCACGCCTTGCGCTTTTAGACGCGAGATGATGTTGAACACTTCCTCGACCAAAATCGGGGCTAACCCCATCGACGGCTCATCGAGCAAAAACACGTCGGGGTTGAGCATGACGGCGCGGGCCATGGCCAGCATTTGCTGCTCGCCACCGGACAAAGTGCCAGCCAACTGGTGAGTCCGCTCCTTGAGGCGAGGAAACATCTCCAGCGCCTTTTGCAGGTCTGACTCGACGTCACCTTTGGGCCTGGCATTGGTGTACCGCACAAACGCACCCAGACGGATGTTGTCGAGCACGCTTAGTGTGGGAAACACGCGTCGGCCTTCGGGAGAGTGCGCCAGGCCACGTTTGGCAATTTGGTGCGAGTCAAGACCGGTGATGTCCTGGTCGGCCAATGTGATCTTGCCCGACACCGGTTTGATCATGCCCGAGACCGCCCGCATGGTGGTGGTTTTGCCAGCGCCGTTGGAGCCAATCAGCGTCACAATTTTGCCCTTGGGCACCTGGATGGACACCCCGTGAAGGACTTCAACCTTGCCGTAACCGGCCTGTAGATTTTCAATGCTGAGCATGATGATTTTCCTGGGCGATCAATGTGCTGCAGCGCCGCTGCCCAGATAGGCCTCGATGACGGCGGGGTTGCTTTGCACGTCGGTGGGCTTGCCTTCGGCGATTTTCTGTCCGAAGTCAAGCACGGAGATGGTGTCTGATATTCCCATCACCACATCCATATGGTGTTCAATCAGGATCACAGTAATGCCATGGTCGCGGATTTTTTGCACCATCTTCATCAGCTCTGGTAAGTCGGCGGGTGGCAGGCCCGCCGCTGGCTCGTCCAGCAGCAGCAAGCTGGGGTTCAAGCCCAAAGCGCGGGCAATTTCCAGCATGCGCTGCTTACCGTACGGCAAATTGCGCGCCTGCTCTTCGCTGAAGGCTGTCAGGCCGACAAAACCCAGCAGACTGGCCGCCTGCTCACGTGCTGCCGCTACCTCGCGCTTGTAACGGGGCGTGTTCAACATCACGTCCAGAATATTGCTCTTGAACGTATGGTGCAAACCCACCAGCACGTTGTCCGTGGCACTCATTTCACCAAAGAGTTGGACGTTTTGAAAGGTGCGCGCAATGCCTGACAAGGCGATGCTGGAGGGCGTGTGGCCCTTCACCGATTGGCCGTTGAACGTCACGTCTCCGGCGGTGGGCTGATAGATGCCGGTCAGCACATTCATCATCGTGCTTTTGCCAGAGCCGTTTGGGCCAATCAAGCCATGGATCGAGCCGCGCGCAATATTCAGATCCACCAGATTCAAAGCCTTTAAACCCCCGAACTGCATCAACACCTGCTTTGCCTGCAGCAAGGGGCCGGCGATGTTGGCAGCAGCTTGGTGGGTGGTTGCCCAGACGCGAACCGGGGCTTTACTGTTGCTGCGGACATTAATAGCCGCTGGTTTGGCAAAACGGGCGATGAAATCGCGCGCAAAACCAACAATGCCGTCTTGCAGGTAATAGACGACAAACAGAGTCATCAAACCAAAGATGGTCAAGCGCCAATCGGTGATGTTCTCAAGCTGAAATGAAAATGCCGCCATGACCACCGTGGCGACCACTGGCACCGCCAGATCACGCACGGTCTTTTCATTACGCATCAGGTTGTACGCCGCCATGGCCACCACACCCAACGCCAGCACCGAGGCAATTTTGCGAAACAGCTCGATGTCTGACAGCAAGCTGGGCAGCATCACCACAATTACTGCGCCGATGAGGGCACCAGAGCGGGTTTTGCGCCCACCCATGAT
>JANOTE010000054.1:0-3347 GCA_031416195.1 Rhodoferax sp. | reverse complement strand
TTTCTGGCTCGCCGGTGATCGAGGGTGAGTTGAGTGTCCTGGTGAAACATTCTCAGCAACGGGGAAAAGATTCCAGTGGACTGCTGACATATGACGATGGTTGCTATCGGGCTTATCGTGCGGACTATCCAATAACCAGGCTGCTGAAGGAAGTCAGGCCATACACGAGTCATATTGTTCTGGGGCACAGCCGGCTCATTACCAACGGTTTGTCGGACAACCAGCCTGTGGTGCGTGACGATGTTTGTGTTCTCCATAACGGGATCGTCGTCAATCACGAAGCGATCTGGCCTCAGATCGAAAAGACCAGGGAGCTGCAGATCGACACGGAGGTGATTGCGGCAATTGCAGAGGCCCACTTGGAAGAAAGTGGTGATCTTAAGCAATTGCCATCGAGAATCCTGAGTCTGTGTCGTGGCGTTGTCGCCTGCGCGCTGATCTTGCCCAAGCTCGGAAAGTTATGCCTGTTTTCGAACAATGGCAGCTTGTATGTAGGAAAAAAAGCGCAGAGTATATTCTTTGCATCCGAGAGTTATCCTTTGTCTGTCATCGGGTGTGAAGAAATAAGTCAGGTCAAGGATGCGGTATTTTTTGATATTCCTCCTTCAGAGGCAGCCATTGTCATCTCTGACCGGAATGAAAGGACGACTGATCTTATTCCCGCATTGTCATTGTCGGGTGCTGAAGAGAAACTACTTGAATATCGGAAGCATAGTCTGCGTCGCTGCACGAAGTGCGTGCTGCCCGAGACGATGCCATTTATCAGTTTTGATTCCGAAGGCGTCTGCAACTATTGCCGGAGCTACAAACCGCGCAACAAGCCGAGACCGAAAGAGCAGTTGTTTGAGCTGGTCGAGTCGTATCGCAAAAAAGCCGGGAATGACTGCATCGTTCCATTTTCTGGCGGAAGGGATAGCTGTTATGGCCTGCACTTGATCGTCAAAGAGCTCAAGATGAAGCCAGTCACCTACACCTATGACTGGGGCATGGTGACGGACCTTGGACGCCGCAACATCAGCCGGATGTGCGCCGAGCTCGGTGTCGAGAACATCATCGTTGCTGACGACATAGCCAAAAAGCGGGAGCATATCGCCAGAAACCTCCGGGCCTGGCTGAAGTCCCCGCATCTGGGCATGATTAGCATTCTGACCGCCGGCGACAAGCATTTCTTCAGGCATATCGAGACTATTAAGGCGCAGACGGGAATCAGCCTGAATTTGTGGGGAATCAATCCCCTCGAGGTGACGCACTTCAAGGCGGGCTTTCTGGGCGTGCCACCCGATTTCGAAGAGAAGAGCGTTTATGCGCACGGTGCGATGAAACAGTTGCGCTACCAGTATTTGCGGTTCAAGGCGATGCTTGCGAGCCCCGGTTATTTCAACAGCTCTCTGTGGGACACGCTTTCCGGCGAGTATTATCGGAGTTTCACGAAGAAGACTGATTATTATCACATCTTCGACTATTGGCGCTGGGACGAGAAGCAGATCGATGACACCCTTGCCCAGTATGATTGGGAAAAGGCTCCAGATACCAATACCACGTGGCGTATTGGCGATGGTACTGCCGCCTTTTACAATTACATTTATTACACGGTCGCGGGCTTCACTGAGCATGACACCTTCAGGAGCAACCAGATTCGCGAGGGAGATTTGGCGCGCGTAGAAGCGCTGGAATTGGTGCTGGATGAAAACATGCCCAGATATCCCAATATCAAGTGGTATCTGGATGCCGTAGGGGTGGACTTCAAGGAGGCCATTTCCGCGGTGAACTCGATTCCAAAACTGTATTGAAAAATCCCGTGAATCCTTGTGTTTGGTACGTTTCCAAGTATGTGGCGCCGCCCGCCAAGGCCAGTGCGGGCGGGCGCGGCTACCTCATCATGCGCGAACTCGCCCGCATGGGCTACAAGAGCGTGATCATCACGTCGGACTCGAACCAGTTGGCTGAGGTGCCCAGGCTGGAAGGGCGCTACCTTTTTCAAGAGGTGGACGGCATCCAACTGTGCTGGGTCAGGACCATGAAGTACACGGTGGCCAAGTCGCTGCGGCGCATCCTGAGCTGGCTGGATTTCGAGTGGCAGCTCTGGCGCCTGCCCAAGGACAAGTTGCCTGCGCCTGACGTTGTCATCGTCTCTAGCCTGTCCCTGCTCACCATCCTCAACGGATTCCTGCTGCGTGCACGCTACAAATGTCGCCTGGTGCTCGAAATCCGCGACATCTGGCCGTTGACGATCACGGAGGAGGGCGGTTTCAGCCGTTGGAACCCGCTGGTGCTAGGCTTGGGTTTCATCGAGAAGCTGGGTTACAAGTATGCGGACGCCATCGTGGGCACCATGCCCAACCTCGGCGATCACGTAGCCGGCGTGTTGGGCTACCCCAAGGCGACTCACTGTATCCCCATGGGGGTCGACGAGGCGACGCTGGCCTCGGGCGACGATCTGCCCGCTGACTACGTCGCAAAGTACATCCCCAAGGGTAAGTTCATCGTCGCCCATGCCGGAACCATCGGCATCACCAACGCGCTGGACACCATGCTCGACTGCGCCGAGTCGATGAAGAGCGACGCGCGGATTCACTTTCTTGTCGTCGGCGAAGGGGATTTGCGGGCACACTACCAGGGCAAGTATGGCCATTTGCCGAATCTGACTTTTGCTCCCCGCGTGCCCAAGCAGATGGTGCAGTCCGTCCTTTCGAAGTGCGACCTGCTGTATTTTTCGGTGCATGTTTCAACGGTCTGGAAATACGGGCAGTCCCTGAACAAGGTGATCGATTACATGCTGGCCGGTAAGACGGTGGTTGCGTCCTATACCGGCTACCCCTCGATGATCAATGAGGCGGATTGCGGCACCTACGTGCAGGCTGGTGACGTCGCGGCGCTGCGCCAGGAAGTCCTGCGCTATGCGGCTATGGGAGCACAGGAGCGCGAGACAATCGGCCAGCGGGGGCGGCAGTGGATCTTGGCTCACCGTCGGTATGAAGCGCTGGCGCGGAACTATCTCGCAATCCTGTTTGATGAATCGGTAGGCCCGGTGGCTGAGCGCGATCACGAATGAGATGAAGTTAAAGCGGCTGTTCGATCTTTTGGTTTCCCTGGGCATGCTGCTCGTACTCGGCCTGCCACTGCTGTTGCTGGCCTGGATAGTCCGGCGCAAGCTGGGCAGCCCCGTGCTGTTCCGTCAGACTCGCCCCGGCCTGCACGGGCAGCCATTCATGATGATCAAGTTCCGTACCATGACTGACGAACGCGGCCCTGACGGCGAACTGCTGCTGGATGCCCAGCGGCTCACTGACTTTGGTCGTTTCCTGCGCGCCACCAGCCTGGACGAACTGCCCGAGTTATGGAACGTG
>JANOTE010000053.1:0-5812 GCA_031416195.1 Rhodoferax sp. | reverse complement strand
CCTGACTGAGCCGCAATATCTGATTGCTTCGCCAGTGTACTACAAATGTAGTCAATTTGGACGCTAAGCCGATATTTGCCGAGAAATTCAAGCTAAATTGCCCTCTAGCTCCCGATTAATATGCGCACAAAGCTATTATTTAAATAGCAAAAATGTGGACGCGAAATTTGCTCAGTCCACGCCAAGCATGGGCTGCTCTATTTGACGTTCAACAGCGCATCCTTGAGCTTCCAGTCGGCAGGCACCGGCCCGAGCCACAGCGACAGGATGGCCACGTTTGCTACACTCACTATCATGTTCATTCACCGCATCAGCATCGAAGGTTGTAGCGACCGGGGAGCCTGGCCCTGGCGTCACATGAGCGCGCTCGGCTGAGCACGAAGCTTTTTCCTCGCTTCACCCGGCCAAACCACTCTTGGCCTTGACTTGTCATTCAGATGACAAGGCCATCATCTGAATGACCGCTGCTTTGCTGCAGCCGCTCGGGCCAACAGGGCCTGAGCCCGATAAAAGGCCCCCCCTCATGATTTCCGAACTCGAATTCAAATCTTTAAGCGCGCAAGGCTACAACCGCATCCCCTTGATGGTGGAAGCCTTTGCTGACCTGGAAACCCCGCTCTCCCTTTACTTGAAGCTGGCCTATTCAACCCAGGCGGGCAGGCACAGTTTTCTGCTCGAATCCGTCGTGGGTGGCGAGCGCTTTGGCCGCTACAGCTTCATTGGCTTGCCCGCCCGAACACTGGTGCGTGCCAGCGGATTTGGCGCAAATGCGGTGACTGAAGTGGTAACGGATGGCATCGTTGTGGAGACATCCAAAGCCAACCCGCTGGACTTCATTTCAGATTACCAAAAGCGG
Source organism: Rhodoferax sp. (assembly GCA_031416195.1). Classification (GTDB taxonomy): domain Bacteria; phylum Pseudomonadota; class Gammaproteobacteria; order Burkholderiales; family Burkholderiaceae_C; genus JANYCG01. The sequence continues at coordinate 4,956 of JANOTE010000053.1, read as the reverse complement.
TTTAAAGTCGCTTTGCGGCCTGGCCTGCCACGCTTTTGCGGCGGCTTGGCGGGTTACTTTGGCTACGACGCGGTGCGCTACATCGAGAAAAAGCTCGAAAAATCCTGCCCGCCTGATGGACTGGGCTGCCCCGACATCCTGCTGCTGCAATGCGAAGAGCTGGCGGTGATCGACAACCTCTCGGGCAAGCTGTATTTGATCGTCTATGCCGACCCGCGTACGCCCGAGGCCTATGCCAACGCCAAGAAGCGCCTGCGCGAACTCAAAGAAAAGCTGAAGTACTCTGTCAGCGCGCCAATCGTCAAACCCACGCAAAGCTACCCCGCCGAGCGCGACTTTGCCAAAGCCGACTACATCGCCGCCGTTGAGCGCGCGAAGGCACTGATTGCCGATGGCGACTTCATGCAAGTGCAAGTCGGCCAGCGCATCAAAAAGCGCTACACAGAATCGCCGCTGTCGCTTTACCGCGCTTTGCGTTCGCTGAACCCCAGCCCGTACATGTACTACTACCACTTTGGGGACTTTCACGTGGTGGGCGCGTCGCCCGAGATTTTGGTGCGACAAGAGCAATTGGGCGACGATGTCAAAGTGACGATTCGCCCGCTCGCAGGCACTCGACCGCGCGGTGCCAGCCCCGAGCTAGACCAAGCGGCGGAGCAGGAGTTGATCAACGACCCCAAGGAGCGCGCCGAGCACGTCATGCTGATCGACCTGGCCCGCAACGACATTGGCCGTATCGCCAAAATCGGCAGCGTCAAAGTCACAGAGGCCTTCGACGTGGAACGCTACAGCCATGTTATGCACATTGTGAGCAACGTTGAGGGCATTTTGCTGGATGGCATGACGAATATGGATGTGCTCAAAGCCACCTTCCCCGCAGGCACGCTCACTGGCGCGCCCAAGGTGCATGCGATGGAGCTGATCGACCAGTTGGAACCCACCAAGCGCGGCATCTACGGCGGCGCCTGCGGCTACTTAAGCTACGCCGGTGACATGGACGTGGCCATCGCCATCCGCACCGGCATCATCAAGGATGAAATGCTCTACGTGCAGGCGGCAGCGGGCGTGGTGGCGGATTCTGTCCCGGAATTGGAATGGAAAGAAACTGAAGCCAAGGCACGCGCGCTGCTTAGAGCGTCTGAGTTGGTTGAAGAAGGGTTGGAGTGAACCATGACAAACAAAATCAAGCTATTGATGATCGACAACTACGACAGCTTCACCTTCAACATCGTCCAGTATTTTGGCGAACTCGGTGCCGATGTGGAGGTGTTTCGCAATGACGAAATCACCGTGGAAGGCATTGCCGCGCGCGCGCCGGATCGGCTGGTGCTATCCCCAGGCCCGTGTACGCCGAAAGAAGCCGGCATTTCCGTGGCGGCCATCACGCACTTTGCGGGCAAGCTGCCCATTCTGGGAGTTTGCCTGGGGCATCAGGCCATTGGTGCGGCGTTTGGCGGCAACGTCATCCGCGCGCAGCAGTTGATGCACGGCAAAACCAGCGTGATCACCACGTCCCAAACGGGCGTGTTCGCGGGCCTGCCCGAGCGTTTCACCGTCAACCGCTACCACTCCTTGGCGATAGAGCGTGCCACCTGTCCGAGCGAGCTGGCCGTGACGGCCTGGACGGATGACGGCGAAATCATGGGTGTGCGCCACACCGGATTTGCCGATGCGGTGAGAATCGAGGGCGTGCAGTTTCACCCGGAATCCATCCTCACCGAGCATGGGCATGCGATGCTGAAGAATTTTCTGATTTGATCAAATCCGCCAAGGCTCCCCCATGACCCCCACCATCGACCTGCGCAGCGATACCGTCACCCAACCCTCACCCGCCATGCGCGAGGCGATGATGGCTGCGCCGTTGGGTGACGATGTGTTTGGCGATGACCCGACCGTGAACGCGCTGCAAGGCAAGATCGCGGCTCTGCTGGGCTTTGAAGCCGCGCTGTTTGTGCCCACCGGCACGCAAAGCAACTTCTGCGCGATTTTGAGCCATTGCCAGCGCGGCGACGAGTACATAGTGGGCCAAATGGCACACGCGTACCGATGGGAAGGCGGCGGTGCGGCGGTGTTTGGCAGCGTGCAGCCGCAGCCGCTGGAGCATCAGGCCGATGGCACGCTGGCGTTGGCTGATATTGAAGCCGCCATCAAACCCGATGACGCGCACTTTGCCCGCACCCGCATGCTGGCGCTGGAGAACACCTGGGGTGGCAAATTGTTGCCTTTCGAGTATGTGACGGCGGCCACTGATCTGGCAAAAAGCAAAGGCTTAGCCCGTCATCTGGACGGTGCACGCCTGTTTAACGCCGCCGTCGCCCAAGCGGCTGCCAACGGCACGGATCCCTACGATGAGGCACGCCAGATCGCCCAGTGCTTTGACAGTGTCTCGGTGTGCTTCAGCAAAGGCCTGGGCGCGCCGGTGGGCTCGGCGCTGTGCGGCAGCCGGGACTTCATCGCCCGTGCGCACCGCATCCGCAAGATGGCCGGTGGCGGCATGCGCCAGGCCGGCGTGCTGGCGGCAGCGGCGGCGTATGCGCTAGATCACAACGTCACGCGTCTCGCCCGAGATCACGCGCTGGCCCAGCGGCTGGCGCAGGGGCTTGCCGGCATTGCTGATCTCGTGGTTGAAGCACCGCACACCAATATCCTGTTTGTCGATTTGGTTGGCGCTGCGAAACCACGTTCTACCGAATTGATGGTCTACTTGAAAGCGCGCGGTGTGCGCGTCACGGGCCTGTACCGACTTCGTTTTGTTACCCACATGGATGTCGATGACCAAGGCGTAGACTGCGCCGCCGCCGCCGTGCGCGAATTTTTCAAACCTTGATTTGAACGACCCTTAAAGAAGTCACCATGCTCAACAGCCACAAAATCACCCCCCAGGAAGCGCTGTTGCGCACCATTGAGCATCGCGAGATTTTCCATGATGAGATGCTGCACGTGGTGCGCCAGATCATGGGCGGCGAAATGTCGCCGGTAATGATGGCGGCCCTCATCACCGGCCTGCGCGTGAAGAAAGAAACCATCGGCGAAATCACCGCTGCCGCGCAGGTGATGCGTGAGTTTTCCACCAAAGTTCATGTGGCCGATAAAACCCATCTGCTGGACATTGTGGGCACCGGCGGTGATGGCTCGCACACCTTCAACATCTCCACTTGCGCGATGTTTGTTGCGGCGGCGGCGGGGGCAAAGGTCAGCAAGCACGGGAACAGAAGCGTCAGCAGCAAAAGCGGCAGTGCAGATGTGATGGAGTCGCTGGGCATCAACATCAACCTCTCGCCCGAGGCGATTGCCCAGTGCATCAAGCAAGTCGGTGTGGGCTTCATGTTCGCACCGAATCACCACACGGCGATGAAGCACGTCGCCCCGATCCGCAAAGAGCTGGGTGTCCGCACCATCTTCAACATCCTGGGGCCACTGACCAACCCGGCCAGCGCGCCAAATATCCTGATGGGCGTGTTTCACCCCGACCTCGTGGGCATTCAAGTGCGCGCCCTGCAACGCTTGGGGGCCGAGCACGCGCTGGTCGTTTACGGCAAAGACGGCATGGACGAAGTGAGTCTGGGAGCGGCCACGCTGGTGGGTGAGCTGAAAAACGGTGAGATCACCGAATATGAAATTCACCCCGAAGATTTCGGCATGGTGATGTCCAGCAACCGCGCCTTGCGGGTGGAGACGCCCGAGCAGTCCAAAGCCATGATTTTGGGCGTGCTGGACAACCAGGCCGGTGCCGCCAAAGACATCGTGATCTTGAACGCCGGTGCGGCGCTGTATGCGGCGAACGTGGCTGAGTCGATGAAAGCCGGCATCGAGAAAGCACGTACAGTCATTGAATCTGGCGCGGCGCGGCGAAAGCTGGACGAGCTAGTGGCGCGGTCACAGCAACTCAAGGCCGCATCATGAGCGACATTCTGGACAAAATCGTCGCCGTCAAACGCGAAGAAATCGCTGCGGCGGTCAAATCTAAGCCACTTGCCGTCGTTCGCGCCGATGCCGAATCCCGCGTGCTCACCCGCGATTTCGTCGGGGCAATGCGCCGCAAAATCGCCAGCGGCAAGCCCGCCGTCATCGCCGAGATCAAAAAAGCCAGCCCCTCCAAAGGCGTGCTGCGCGAAGACTTCATCCCCGCCGATATCGCTCAGACCTATGCGGAGCATGGTGCAGCGTGCCTGTCAGTGCTCACTGACAAACAGTTTTTCCAGGGTCAGGTGGATTACTTGAAGCAGGCGCGGGCGTCGTGCCAGTTGCCCGTTCTGCGCAAGGATTTCATGGTCGATCCGTACCAGATTTACGAATCCAGGGCGATGGGTGCCGATGCAATTTTGCTGATCGCTGCGTGCCTGGATGATGCGCAGATGGCCGATCTGGAGGCGATTGCGCGCTCGATGGACATGGCCGTGCTGGTCGAGGTGCATGACCGCGCTGAAGCCGAGCGTGCGCTGAAGCTCAAAACCCCGCTGATCGGCATCAATAACCGCAATTTGAAAACGTTTGAAGTGTCGCTGGACACCACGCTGACGCTGCTCAAAGACATGCCCGAGCTGCAAGCTGGCGAGCGGCTGGTGGTGACTGAGAGCGGCATTCTGAGCCGTGACGACGTGCTGCGCATGGGTGCGGCGGGCATCAACGCGTTCTTGGTGGGCGAGGCGTTCATGCGAGCCAACGACCCGGGTGAGGCGTTGTTAACGCTGTTTGGCACCGCATGAAGCGATCTTCGGGATTGGTCAAACTTGCCATGTGAATGGACGTGTGAATCGCTGCATATTTTGCTATATAATTAATAGCTATTTGTGCATGTTATACGGGAGCTATAACCCTTAACTATCATTAAATTATCGATTTTGACTGCCAAAACACCAAAAATTAACTCCGGGGTTAATTTGTTTGACTGGACACCCGAAACATGGTCGGTCGCGCCAGATTGGCAGCCCGTCGTAGCGCGATTCCTGCAAACCG
>JANOTE010000052.1:0-9304 GCA_031416195.1 Rhodoferax sp. | reverse complement strand
CTGGCGCTGCGGGTGCATTGGCCACTGTTGAGGCGCTCTACGGCAGCGGCGGCTTTGTTGGTGTTTGTTGACGTGATGAAAGAGCTGCCCGCGACGCTGGTGCTGCGTCCCTTCAACAGCGACACGCTGGCGGTCGTGGCGTATCAGCTGGCGCGTGACGAGCGCCTGGGCGAAGCGGCCTTGCCTTCACTTGCGCTGGTGCTGGTGGGGCTGCTGCCAGTGATCTTGTTGAGCCGAACTTTGCGCAGCAACGCGTGAAGTGCGATGGTAAATTCACAAGCGCTGCGGGCACATCAGCGCTTTTACAATTTGGACTTCAGCCGAGGTGATTTATGTCAGACAGTTCGCTCCAAAACGACCCGCCAACTTCGCAGCAGAAAGACCTGCCCGGCGATGTTCCCCGCGAGCGCGAACGTGAGCGCTTGGTCAAGCCCACGCTGATCTACCCGTTTGACGCGCCGCCAGAAACCGGCAAAACAGTCGAAGTCGCACCCGGTGTGGTCTGGATGCGCATGCCGATGCCGATGCAGCTCAACCACATCAACGTCTGGGGTCTGCAAGACGAGGGCGGCTGGGCCGTGGTCGATACCGGTTTGGGCACCGACGACACGCTGGCCGCCTGGCGCGCAATCTTTGCCGAAAGCAAAGAGCAGCGCCCGCTGACCCGCGTTCTGGCCACCCACATGCACCCGGATCACATCGGCATGGCCGGCTGGCTCACCCGCAAGTTCAACTGCCGCCTGTGGATGACCCGGCTGGAGTACCTCCACTGCCGCGTGCTGACGGCTGACACCGGCCGCAAAGCCCCTGAAGACGGCGTGACGTTTTTCAAACGCGCGGGCTGGAGCGAGGCAGCCCTTGAAAACTACCAGGCGCGCTTCGGAAAATTTGGCAAGTACATCCATGCCCTGCCCGACAGCTACCGGCGCATTGCAGATGGCGAAGACATAAAAATTGGAGCGCATACCTGGCGCGTCATCGTCGGAACCGGCCATTCACCCGAACATGCCTGCTTTTATTGCGCTGAATTGAAGCTGCTGATCTCAGGCGATCAGGTGCTGCCCAAAATCTCGTCCAACGTCTCGGTGTACCCGACCGAGCCCGATGCCGACCCGATGCGCGACTGGCTGGAATCATTGACCAAACTGAAAGAAGAAGTACCCGACGACGTGCTGGTGCTGCCCTCGCACAACGACTGCTTTCGCGGCCTGCACGCCCGGCTGGACTATCTGGCCGCGTCGCAATTGCGCACGCTGGAGCGTCTGCGCAAAACTTTGCAAGAACCCAAGCGCGCCGTCGATGTTTTCGCTGCCCTGTTTGGCCGCAGCATCGACGAGGCCGACGGTGGTTTGCTGAGTCTCGCGACCGGCGAGAGCCTGGCCTGCCTGAATTACCTCGTGCAACGCGGTGAGGCCAGCCGCAAGCTTGATGGTGCCGAAGTCGCTTGGTACCAGGTCATTTGATCTAAAAATTAACCTGTGGGTTAATTATTAACAGGGAATTGACAAACAAAGGCCGGTTTTTGTCAATATATGAGTCAAATTAGCCTCCAGCTCTCGAATAATATGCATGAGTAGATATAATTAATATAGCAAAATAATGTCATGCACGCCCCACTGGCCACCTCACCAACCCGCTGGCCAGCGACGTGCCGCACACAATGATCACCCCGCACATCACCATCCACAGCGTGACGGTTTCACTCAAAAACACCACGCCGTAGACCACCGCGAAGACCGGGATCATGAAGGTGACGGTGAGCGCGCGGGCCGGGCCGGCGTTGGCGATCAGGCGAAAGTACAGCACGTAGGCCACGCCGGTACACAGCACGCCCAGAACGCCGATGGCCAGCCAGGCGTTGATGCCTGGGGTTTGCGCGGGCCACAGCCATAGCATCGGCAGCGCTAGCGCGAGTGCCGCGCCGCACTGGCTGCCAGTGGCGGTGACCAGGGGTGGGATGCCGGTGAGGAAGCGCTTGGTAAAGCTGGCGGCGATGCCGTAGCACAGGCAGGCGATCAGGCAGGCGATGACGGCCAGGCCGCTGGACGACCCGCTCGCGTTGGGTTTGAAACTGGCCTTGCCGATTGCCAGCAAAACAACTCCGAGAAAACCGATACCCAAGCCAAGGATACGCAAGCCGTTGGGACGGTCTTTGAGCCACACCCACGCGATCAACGCGCCGAACATCGGCACGGTGGCGTTTAAGATCGACGCCAAGCCGGTGGTGATCGACAAAATTGCAAATGAAAAGCACGCAAACGGAATGGCCGAGTTCAACAGACCCACGAAGAACGTCAACTTCCAATGCTGGCGCAAGCCGGGCAAGTGGCCTTTGAGCGTGAGCAGGGGCAGCAGGAACAGCGTGGCGACCAGTACGCGCAGGCCCGCCGTGGGGATGGCCCCAAACTCACGCGCGCCCAGCAGCATGAACAGGAATGACGCGCCCCAAATTGCCGCCAGGCACACGAAATCACGCAGCCACGGTTTTGACGTGCTTAATATGGGTAACGTGGAGGGATTGGCTGCGGAAGTAGTCAAAACAGACTCGATGTGGGGTTGTTCATTGATGTGGATCGACTGCGTGCCGTGCTGCCCTCAAACGCAACGCCTTCAAGGTTAAGCAGGGCGGTTTTGCGGTGCAAGCCGCCGGCGTAACCAGTGAGTGAGCCATCACCGCCCAGCACGCGATGGCACGGAATGATCACGCTCAAGGGGTTGCGTCCCACCGCCGAGCCCACCGCGCGCACGGCGGCGGGGTTGTTGATTTGCCGCCCGATATCGCCGTAGGTCGAGGTCTTGCCATGGTCGATTTTAAGCAGCGCGCGCCACACCGATTGTTGAAATAAAGTGCCGCTATTGATGTCCAAAATGACATCGAACAGCTGACGCTTGCCATCAAAATATTCCTGCATTTCGCGCGCCGCCTGCTTCAGCGTGGGGTGTGAATCTTGCGTCGGCCAGGGGTGCGGCACGTTTTTGAAATCCATCGATTTAGGCAGATGGCGCTGGTCGATGAACCAGGCACCAGCCAGGCCGTTGGTCGTGGCACCCAGGCACATTTCGCCCAGCGGGGTCTGGATGCGGGTTTGAACGATGGACGGGTCGAACATCATGAACTTCTCCGGTTGAACTGGGTTGGCTGTTCGGTAGGGTTGGCTTAGAGCGTGGCCCAGGCGCGAATCACCGCATAGCTGCGCCACGGCTTCCAGGCTTGCGACAGTGCTTGAGCTTCCTTCGCCGCAAAACGCGATCCCGCTACGCCCAATGCCTTGTGCAGCGCCACATCGCCCGCTGGAAATGCATCCGGCCAGCGCAGCGCGCGCATGGCGATGTACTGCGCTGTCCAGTCGCCGATGCCGGGCAGCGCTTTGAGCGCGGCGATGGTGGCGTGTACGTCGGCACCGCTGTGCAATTGAAGCTGCTGGCTTGCAACGCCTTGCGCGATGGCGACGATTGCTGCTTGGCGCGTCTTCACAATGCCCAACCGGCCCAGCGTGTCGCCACTGGCCTGCGCCAACACGTCGGGTGACGGGAACAGCCTTGTCAACGCCGGGTGGGGTGTTTGAATCGCCTCGCCAAACCGGTTGACCAGGCGCTGCGCCAAAGTGCGCGCTGCCGCCACCGTGATCTGCTGGCCCAGCACGGCACGCACCGCGAGTTCAAAGCCGTCCATCGTGCCCGGCACGCGCAGGCCATCTCCTGCGGGAAAGTGTTTTTGCAGCACGCTGTTGATGGCAGCGGGGTCGGCATCCAGATCCAGCCAGTTGCGCACGCGCCTAATCACCAGCGGCAGCACTTCGCGCAATGAATCGCTGACGCGTAAGTTCACCTGAAGCTTTGCGGCGTCGATATCGACCCGCAGCCAACCTGCGTAGGATTTGTCGCCCAGCTCGATGCGAAGCGTTCTGCCGGCTTGCGTGGCACCGTTGTTCAAATCGACAAACTCCACGCTGTCGATGGCGCGCGTTCGCGCAAACATCAGCATAGCCTGCGCGTCATAGGGTGGCCGGTAACCCAGTTTAACCATGCTGCCTTCGCTGTTCGTGGTGGCACCGGCGCGGCGCAACTGCGTCGGGTTGAGCTTGTAATGCATGACAAACGCCGCGTTGAAGCGCCGCACACTGGCAAAGCCGCTGGACAGGGCGACTTGCGTCATCGACAGATCAGTGTCCGTCAGCAACTGCTTGGCGTTGAGCAAGCGACGGGTTTGCAGGTATTGCAGGGGCGACACGCCAAACTGCGCTTCAAAAATACGCCGCACGTGACGATCCGACACGCCCATGCGCGCGGCCAGTTTCTCAACGGTCGGCGGCTCATCGCCCCACGCATCGGGCTCATCCAGCAGGTGCGCCGCCTGATGCGCCAGCGTCGCACTGGCATCCTGAATCGACCAGCGCGACGAGTGGGGGGCCAGCTCCGGGCGGCAGCGCAGGCAGGGCCTAAAGCCTGCGCTCTCGGCTTGCGCTGCCAGGTCGAAGAAGCGGCAGTTCTCACGCCGTGGGGCTTTGACCTTGCAGACCGGGCGGCAGTAGATGCCGGTCGAGGTCACACCTGTGAAGAAACGCCCGTCAAAGCGCGTGTCCCGGGCCTTCAGTGCGCTGTACAGCGCGGTTGAGTGCGCCTCTTGAGCGGTTGATTCCGTGGCTGCGGGTGAATGGCGGGTCATGGGCTGGATTTTAGGCCGATTGCAGCGCGGTACTAGCCGTTTTCGGACATCTTCACAGGCAGTGGTCACGCCTACAATCTGCGCCAATCCAACCTCACCCAGAGAATCAGCCTATGCAGCTCGCCGCCTCCATCTTCAAAGCCTATGACATTCGCGGCATCGTGCCTGCCACCATTGATGAAGCGATGGCGGAAGGCCTGGGCCGGGCCTTTGGCACGGTCGCCAGGAGTGAGGGCGAAACCAAGGTGGCGGTGGGGCGTGATGGGCGTTTGAGCGGGCCAGCGTTGAGCGCAGCGCTGATTCGCGGCTTGATTGCGAGTGGCGTGGATGTGATCGATGTGGGCATGGTCACCACGCCGATGCTTTATTTTGCGGCCAACACGCTGTGCAGCAGTGGCATTCAAGTGACCGGCAGCCACAACCCGAAAGATTACAACGGCTTCAAGATGGTGATGGCGGGGCGCTCGATTTACGGCGACGAGATTAAGGCGCTGCGCGCGATGATGGAAGGCGAGAGTTGGGTCATTGGAGGCGCCGCCGCGACGGGCCGCCCCGAGCAAGGCACGGCCCCCTCGGGGGGCAGCGCAGCACACGCAGTGGCAAGCGTGGGGGCAAAGATCGTGAATGTCAACCTGCTCAAGCCCTATCGCGACCGCATCGTGAGCGACATCAAACTCGCCCGCCCAATGAAGATCGTGATTGATTCGGGCAACGGCGTTGCAGGCGCATCGGCCCCGGCGATTTTCCGTGCGCTGGGATGTGAGGTGATCGAACTCTACAGCGAGGTCGATGGCAACTTCCCTAACCACCACCCCGATCCGAGCAAGCCCGAGAACCTGCGCGACTTGATGGCCGCGTTGAAGGCCAGCGATGCCGAGCTGGGCCTGGCCTTTGATGGCGATGGTGACCGGCTGGGCATCGTCACCCAAGACGGCAACAACATTTACCCAGACCGCCAGATGATGCTGTTCGCGCAAGACGTTCTCTCGCGCGTGCCCGGCGGCACGATTCTGTTTGATGTGAAGTGTACGCAGCGCCTGGCCCCGGCGATTGAGGCGGCGGGCGGCAAACCGTTGATGTACAAGACCGGACACTCGCTGATCAAGGCGAAGATGAAAGAGATCGAAAAAAATGGTGGCCAGGCCCCGCTGGGCGGCGAGATGAGCGGCCACATCTTCTTCAAAGAGCGTTGGTTTGGTTTTGACGACGGCACCTATGCAGGCGCACGTCTGCTGGAGATTTTGAGCAAATCGCCCGATGGCAATGCCGTGCTCAACGCATTGCCCACCAGCTTCTCAACGCCAGAACTGAACGTAAAGTGCGCGGAAGGGGAGCCGCACAGCGTGGTTGAAAAACTGGTGATGCTGTCTGGATTCCGACCGCCCGCGATGACCAGCACGATTGACGGCCTGCGGGTTGACTGGCCCGATGGCTTTGGCCTGATTCGCGCCAGCAACACCACACCGGTGCTGGTGCTGCGCTTTGAAGGTCAATCGCCCGCAGCCCTGCAGCGCATTGAGCGGGACATGCTGGCGCTGCTGCGTGATGTGAAGCCGGATGCGGCGATTGAAGCGGCTGCGCATTAGTTTTTGCAATGCAAATTCTGTTGGTTAAATTGTCTTCTTTGGGAGACGTGATCCAGACCATGCCTGTTGTGTCCGATATCTTGACGGCCTACCCGCAAGCGCAGATCGACTGGGTGGTGGAAGAGGCTTTTGCGCCGCTGGTCGAACGGGTTCAGGGCCTTCGCAGCGTGCTGCCGATTGCCGAGCGGCGCTGGCGCAAATCAAGGCGTGACCCGACCACGCGCGCCCAGAAGGCGGCGTTCATCAAGCTTTTGCAAAACCAGACATATGACGCGGTGATCGATGTTCAGGGTCTGATGAAATCTGCCTTGGTCGCGCGCCAGGCGCGCATCACGCCCAGCGGCTTTCGCGCCACCTATGCCAATGCGAGTGACGCATGCAGCTACGAGTGGCCGGTGCGCTGGATGCTGGACCGCACTGTGCCGATGCCCAAGCGCATCCACGCGGTGGCGCGCTACCGCCTGCTTGCAGCGCAGGCCTTGGGTTATTCGCTGCAGGAACCTGCCGTGTACGCGTTGCAATCGGATGCGGTTCACGGCAATGCCAGCAGCGCGCGAACCGTCGTGCTGGCCCACGGCACCACACGCGCCGACAACGAATGGCCGCAAGCGGACTGGCTTGCCTTGGGCCAGCACTTGATTGCGGATGGCTTTCAAATCGCACTGCCCCACAGCGGCGCGCAGGAACATGCGCTGGCGCAGCGTTTGGCTGACGCGCTTGGCCCCCAAGCAGAAGTCTGGCCCGCGATGGGCTTGGCCCAGGTGCTGGATCGCATGGCGCAGGCGGTGGGCGTGATCGGCGTCGATTCGGGCTTGAGCCACATGGCGGTGGCACTTGATTTGCCGCATGTGCAGATCTTCAGCCAGCCGCGTGCCTGGCGCGCCGGGCCAGTGGGCCAATTGCATCAAGTCGCTGTGGGCGGTGATGCGCCGCCCAGCGTCGATACGGTGTGGCAGGCTTGGCAAGAGGTGTTCGCTGCAACGATGATTGTCACAGCATGATGCGCCAAATTTATTCCGTCTTCATGCGGCTGGCCCAGCCCTTCGTGCGGGCGCGCCTCAAGCGCCGCGGCGTGCAGGAGCCGGGCTATCTGCTGGCGATGGATGAGCGCTTTGGGGATTATGAAAGCACTCAGCAGGCGATGGCGGGCTGTGTGTGGATTCATGCGGTCTCGCTGGGTGAAACACGCGCTGCTGCGATTTTGATCACCGCCTTGCGTGTACGCCTGCCTGGCATGCGCCTGCTGCTCACACACGGCACCGCCACCGGGCGCGAGGAAGGTGCCAAGCTGTTGCAGCCGGGTGACTTGCAAGTCTGGCAGCCATGGGACACGCCCGAAGTCGTGGCGCGGTTTCTCACCCACTTCAAGCCGCGCATCGGCATCTTGATGGAGACTGAGGTCTGGCCGAATCTGGTGGCGACAGCCAAGCAGATAGGCGTGCCGCTGGTGCTGGCCAATGCGCGCATGAGCGGCAAGTCGCTTGGCACCTCACTCAAGTTCAAGGGGCTGTCACGCCCCGCTTACAGCGCCCTGGCCGCAGTGTGGGCGCAGACGCAGGCAGATGCCAGCCGCCTGTGGCAGTTGGGTGCCTCAGTTCAAGGCGTGTTCGGCAATATCAAGTTTGATGCGACGCCGGATGCTGACCAGTTGGCGCGGGGTCGCCAGTGGCACAAGGCGCTGCGACTTCCGGTGGTGATGCTGGCCGTCTCGCGCGAAGGCGAGGAGGCGCATCTGCTTGAGATTTTGCGCGGTCAACTGACCAGCAGCGCGCCCGCCCTGGCCGGGCGCGTTCAATGGATGATCGTGCCGCGCCACCCGCAGCGTTTTGATGAAGTGGCCGCATTGATCGAAGCCGACGGCTTCAAAGTATCGCGTCGCAGCCAATGGTCGGATGGCCCGCATCAAGCGGCAGGTGCCGCGTTGCCCCCGATCTGGCTGGGCGACTCCATGGGCGAGATGCCGCTGTACTACGGCCTGGCCGATGCGGCGCTGTTGGGCGGTAGTTTCGAAAAACTCGGCGGTCAAAATCTGATTGAAGCCGCCGCTTGCGGCTGCCCGGTGATCATGGGGCCACATACCTTCAACTTTGCCGAGGCTGCCTCCCTGGCCAACGCCGCCGGTGCCGCCCAGCGCGTGCCGACGCTGGCACGCGCCGTGGCGGCTGCGTGCGAGACGGTGCTCGACGCACAAGCGCTGAGCGCCTCGCGCCACAACGCCCTGGCCTTTGCGCAGGCCCATCGCGGCTCAGCCTCGCTGCTGGCGGCGGCGATTGCTGATTTGCTGAATAAATCTCCCACGCTGTAACGCTATATTGGTTATAGCTATTTGTTCATATAAATTGGGAGCTAGAGCAGTAATTTATCAACAATTTTACTAATCTAGTTGCTTTTGGAGTAAAAATTAACCTATGAGTTAATTTTAAGACTTTCCCACCCTATTTCACCAACAGCGCATTGATGCCTTGCAAGTCTTGCGCTTTCAAGGTGCCATTGGCCTGGCGCAACTTCAGGCCGCCCACCAGCACGTCGTAGCGGGCTTTGGCCAGGTCGCGCTTGGTCTGGAATAACTGGCTTTGGGCGTTGAGCACGTCAATGTTGATGCGCACGCCGACTTGGTAGCCCAATTTGTTCGCATCCAGCGCGCTTTGGCTGGAGGCCTCGGCCGCTTCAAACGCTTTGACCTGGCCCTGGCCCGACAGCAGGCCGTAGTAGGTGGCACGGGTGGCCTGTGATACGGCGCGTCTTGCGCCTTCTAGGTCGCTGCGTGATTTTTCCTCCAGCGCCAGCGTTTCCTTGATGCGGCTTTGCACCAGATTGCCGGTGTACAGCGGCAGGTTGAAGTTGACACCGACGGTGCCCGAGCCAACCCACGAACCCACGGCGGAAACACTGCTGCCTTCGTTGCGCGTGCCGTCAATTTTGCCGACCAGATCCAGCGTGGGTTTGTCGCCGGTGCGGGCCTTTTCGGTCTCCAAAATCGCCACATCCAGCCCGGTTTGCGCCAAACGCACGCTGGGGTGATCTTCCTGGGCCTGCTGCACCCAGGCGTCCA
>JANOTE010000051.1:0-3658 GCA_031416195.1 Rhodoferax sp. | reverse complement strand
CCTGCGCTACATGCCGGTGGCCGAGTTCACCGCCATCATTTCCATCACGCCACTGGTCATCACGCTGATTGCAGCCTACCGGCTGAAAGAACGCGTGTCAGCGCTGCGCTGGGCTTTGGTGGCGGGCGGGTTTATCGGCACGCTCATCGTGATCCGGCCCCAGCAAGACGACTTCAATTGGGCCATGCTGTTGCCTTTGATCCTGGTGGGCACCAGCGCGTGGTTTCAAATTCTCACCAGCAAAATGGCCCGCACGGAAAGCCCGGTGACGATGCATTTCTACACCGGTTTTGTCGGCTTTGCGGTGTCGTCCATCGCGCTGCCGTGGGTCTGGGCACCGCTGGGCTCCAGCCTGCTGTGGTGGGGCATACTGCTGATCTGCCTGCTGGGGTCGGCCGGGCACTTTCTTTTGATCTTGGCGTATCAGCGCGCCTCGGCTGCGGTGCTCACGCCCTATCTTTACGGCCACATCGCGGCGGCCATGCTGGGCGGCTGGATCGTGTTCTCGCAGGTGCCTGATGCCTGGTCATTCATCGGCATCGCGATGATTGCGGTTTGCGGCGCGGTGGGTGCCTGGCTCACGATGCGTGAATCCCGTGCGGTCACCGTCATGACTGGGCCAACCGATACCTGAAGACAAAGACTTGAACACCCACGCAACATGGCCCAATACTTCGAAGTTCACCCCGACAACCCGCACACTCGCCTGCTCAAGCAAGCGGTGGGCTTGCTGCAAAAAGGCGGCGTGGTAGCGGTGCCCACCGACAGCAGCTACGCACTGGTCTGCCATCTGGACGACAAGGTGGCGGCAGACAGCCTGCGCCGCATCCGGGGCGTGGACGACAAACATCACCTCACGCTGTTGTGCCGCGACTTGAGCGAGCTGAGCCAGTACGCGCGGGTGGACAACAAGCAGTTTCGCCTGCTTAAATCCGTCACGCCCGGCCCCTACACCTTCATCCTGGAAGCCAGCAAGGAAGTGCCTCGGCGGTTGAGCCACCCACAGCGCAAAACGATTGGCCTGCGCGTGCCAGACAACAATGTACTGGCCGAGCTGTTGGCTTTGCATGATGGGCCCCTGTTGGCGACCACCCTGATCCCGCGCGGTGAGACCGATCCGCTGAACGATGCCCACGACATCCGCGAGCGCTACGAACATGACGTGGCCGCCGTGATCGATGCGGGTGCCTGCCCGCTGGAAGCCACCACCGTGGTCGACTTGACCGGCGGCGACCCGGTGGTGATTCGCGAAGGGCGCGGCTCACTCGCGGCGCTTGGTCTGTAAAAAAACTCTCTGAGACAATTCAACGCATGGACATTGCAAATTTAATTCAAACGGTTTTGATCTACGCCATCCCCGTGCTGTTTGCCATCACCGTACACGAAGCCGCGCACGGCTACGCGGCCCGGCACTTTGGCGACGACACGGCTTACGTGATGGGGCGCATCACACTCAACCCGATCAAACACATTGACCCGGTGGGCACCATCCTGATGCCGCTAATGCTGTATTTCGCCACCTCTGGCGCGTTCCTGTTCGGCTATGCCAAGCCTGTGCCCGTGCGATTTGGCAACCTGCGCAACCCCAAGCGCGACATGATTTGGGTGGCGCTAGCCGGGCCGGGTGCCAATCTGGCACAGGCATTGCTGTGGGGCATCCTGCTGTATGTTCTGCTGGGCAGTGGCTTGACCGAGCCCTTCTTCATCAAAATGTGCCAGGGCGGCATGCTGGTCAACGTGGTGATGTTTGTGTTCAACCTGTTCCCACTGCCGCCGCTGGATGGCGGGCGCATTTTGGTGGGCCTGCTCCCGTACAAGCAGGCAGAGCTGGTGTCGCGCATTGAGCCGTGGGGGTTTTTCGTCATGATGGCGCTGGTGGTGGCGGGCGTTGTCAGCGCCATCTGGATGCGGCCACTCATGGGGCTCACATTCGGATTTTTACAGACCGTGTTGTCACCGCTGGCTTGGTTGGCGCGCTGAGTGCTTCGCTAAATAAATTTTAGACATGACCACCCGCTTCCTCACCGGTATCACCCCTTCCGGCACACCGCACCTGGGCAACTACGTCGGCTCCATCCGCCCATCCGTGCAGGCCAGCCAGCGCGCTGACGTGGAGAGCTTTTACTTCCTGGCGGACTACCACGCGCTGATCAAGATCGACGAGCCTGCGCGCATCCAGCGCTCCACACTGGAGATTGCCGCAAGCTGGCTGGCGGCCGGGCTCGACCCAGAACGCGTCATCTTTTACCGCCAGTCAGACATCCCTGAAATACCGGAGTTGACCTGGCTCTTGACCTGCGTGACGGGCAAAGGCGCGCTAAACCGCGCACACGCTTACAAGGCGCAGGTCGACAAAAATATCGCCTCGGGCATCGACACGGATACCGATGTGTCCGCCGGCCTGTTCATGTACCCGGTGCTGATGGCGGCAGATATCTTGATGTTTAACGCCCACTACGTTCCCGTGGGGCGTGACCAGGTGCAACACATCGAGATAGCGCGCGACATTGCCAGCAGTTTTAACCACCGCTATAGTGAACATTTCACGCTGCCCGAAGCGGCGATAGAAGAATCTGTCGCCACCCTGCCAGGCCTGGATGGCCGCAAGATGAGCAAGAGCTACGACAACACCATCCCGATGTTTGCATCAGCCGAAGAATTAAAGAAGCTCATTGCAGGCATCGTGACCGACTCCGCCAAGCCGGGCGAGCCCAAGCAGGTCGAAGGCTCGGCCCTGTACCAAATCTACCAAGCCTTTGCCAGTGAAACAGAAAGCGCCGCGCTGCGCCAATCCTATGTTGACGGCATTAGCTGGGCGGATGCCAAGCAGCTGCTGTTTGAGCGGGTTGACCGCGAGTTGGCCCCCATGCGCGAGCGCTACGAAGCGTTGATGAACGACCCTACAAAGATCGAAGCGATTCTTCTGGCAGGTGCGCAAAAGGCACGCGCACAGTCCGCCCCCTTCGCGAAGCGCCTGCGCCATGCTGTGGGCCTGCGTGACCTTCGGACGGGCATTGAGTCCAAAACCGCAAAATCTGCTAAAACTGCGTTGCCCAGTTTCAAGCAATACCGTGAAACGGACGGCAAGTTTTACGTCAAGTTTGTCGATGCAGCGGGCCGCTTGCTGCTGCAAAGCACCGGTTTTGAATCGCCCAAAGATGCTGGGCAGTTGGTGCGCCAGCTACAGCAAAAAGATTCGTTGATGGGCCTTGTGTCTGAAGCCAAAGCCCAACTCGC
Organism: Rhodoferax sp.; assembly: GCA_031416195.1. GTDB lineage: Bacteria > Pseudomonadota > Gammaproteobacteria > Burkholderiales > Burkholderiaceae_C > JANYCG01. Next base: position 421 of record JANOTE010000051.1, on the reverse strand, counting down.
CCCGGGCATCGACTTAAGCGATGCCGAATCCGCCATCCACCAGCTTCAAGCCGCCGCCAAGGCCTGACCCACTGCTACAATTCGCGACATGGAGAGGTGGCAGAGTGGCCGAATGTACCTGACTCGAAATCAGGCGTACCGCAAGGTACCGTGGGTTCGAATCCCACCCTCTCCGCCAGATGTAAAGTTTCAAGCACCTCAGTTTGAGACCACTGTAGCCTTCGGTTGGTACAGTCAGCATCGAAAATAACGGATGCCAATTCGTTTAAATTTCGTCAGTTGTACCGTGTGGCCACCACCTCAAGAGGCGAGGGCTTGATCTTCGAGCCCATCCCCGCGCAGCCAAAGGCCTCAAAGCGCGCTTTCACAATGCCGCGCGCGGCGTTCTTGGCGGCTGCCAGTGCCTTGCGCGGGTCAAACT
>JANOTE010000050.1:0-1810 GCA_031416195.1 Rhodoferax sp. | reverse complement strand
CGGCTGGCGCATCATCAGCGCCACCGCAGCCGCGCCTGCGTAGAGCAGTGCCGCCGTCGTAAAGGCACCCAGCCCTTGCCCAAAGTGCTGCACAAGGGGCGTGCTCAGCCCAAACAGCGCAGCGGCTAGCAGGGCAAGCAGGCCGCCTTTGAGGGCGGGAGCGGGTGTTCGGGTCATCATGCGGTGCGGGCCGTCAAACGATCATTGCCCGGTGAAATTGGCTGCAATGAAGTTGCCCGAAAGTGTGTAGAACATGTAAAGCGTTTGCTTGGAAGTGTCTTTTTCAGCGAGATTGTTGAAGCTCAGCTTCCACTCTTTTTTGCTTTTGCCTTCAACCGTCTCGGCCTTTTGGAGTTTGGCGGATTTCCACGATGCATCAATCTTCCCCTTGTCAACCAAAGCGTCTTTTTGCTGGCTGGCGCAACCTGTGACGATGGACTCTTTGGCGGGCGCATTGCCATGGAAATGGCAGTCACCATCGCCGGCTGCAAAGGCTGAGGGAGAAAAAACGGCGGGAGCAAGGGCGAGTGCTGCGATCAACGAAGCGGTAAATACAGAGTTTTTCATGATGGTTTCCTTGGGGTTGGAATTTTGAAGTGAGATTTTGAAGTAAAAAAAAGAGCAGTTGTCAGAGTTTGTTTCGGCTGGGGTCGAGCGTTTTCTCAATGTCCATGTCTTCATGGATGTGCTTGTGCTCCTGCACTGGAAAGCGAAAGCTGTCCGGGTTGGCATCGTGTTGGTAGCCGTGCAGTTGCATGAACAGCAAATACACACCCGCGTAGATCAATGCCAGGTTGGCCGCGAAGCTGAAGCGCTGAAACGATGGCCTGTGCCGCCACAACGCCAGCACGCCCACCATCACCGTCAGTGCCGCAATCTGGCCGATTTCGACACCCACATTGAAGCTGAGGATCCGCAGCAGCATGGCCGTGCCGTCGTCACCCAGCGGCAACTGCTGTAGGCGTGTTGACAGGCCAAATCCATGGAGCAGGCCAAAACCAAAAACAGCGGCCAGAAGGTTGGGCGATTTCACGTTGAACACCCGCTGAAAGCCGCCGTTGTTGTCAAAGCCTTTGTAGATGACGCTGATGGCAATGATGGCATCCACCAGGTAGTAGTTCCAGGTGATCTTGTAGTAGGTCGCGAAGATCAGCGTGATGCAGTGCCCCAACGTAAAGACCGTAACGAACTTCGCCACGTCTTTGAAACTGGTCAGGAAAAACACCACGCCCAACAGGAACAGGAGATGGTCGTAGCCCGTGAGCATGTGGCTGGCCCCCAGCCCGACGTAACGCAGATAGCCACCATCCAGCATGCTTTGCCTGTCTGCCTGGGAGATGCCATGTGCGAATGCCATGAGCGGCACTGCCATGAACAGCAAAGCCACCAACAATGGAGCCGAGTACTGGCCAAATATAGGTTTTTTCATCGATATGTTGAACCTTGGATTTATCGCGCCAATGCGCGGATCAGCACACGGGCTGTTTGTCCGTGGGCATCGAAGGGAAAATGGGGTTGCAAAAGTCAGCCGCCAGCAATAACCCGGCGGTCAATTTCTTGCTGGGCGCGTTACATCGGTGGCCGCAACGGGCCTTCAAGAGTGGGGGAACGCCATAAGGCATGGCGTGTCTCGGGGGCCGACATAGATCGAACAGTGACCACGGCGGCTTGAAACGACGTCAACAGACCCGTCGTGTTGGTACTGGAGTCGGCGTGCAAATGCTGCAGCGGGCCGTCACCATCAGCCCCCATGTCGTCGGCATGATCGTCCATGTGCAAAGCGTTGTCAGCGTGATGGTGGTGGTCTGCA
>JANOTE010000049.1:0-5495 GCA_031416195.1 Rhodoferax sp. | reverse complement strand
CCTTTGGCGATACCGCCAATCACGGCGGCGGCGGTGTCCACATCGAGCTTGCCGCAGGCGAAATAGTCCAGAAAGAAAAGGGGTTCGGCCCCTTGCACCAGCACGTCGTTGACGCTCATGGCGACCAGGTCAATACCCACGGTGCTGTGCATGTTCCATTCAAACGCAAGTTTGAGCTTGGTGCCTACGCCGTCAGTGCCGCTGACCAGTACCGGCTCTTTGTAACGCTTGGGCACCTCAAACAGCGCGCCAAAACCGCCAATGCCTGCCAAAACCCCCTCGCGCATGGTTTTCTTGGCAAGCGGCTTAATGCGTTCAACCAGCGCGTCGCCAGCGTCGATGTCAACGCCCGCGTCTTTGTAAGAAAGGGGTGAGGGCGCAGCGGGAGGGGAGATTGGAGTTGTCATGAAAACTGAAAACAATGAGCGGCAGCAGCGGTTTGCGCGCCATACCCGAATAGAATTTGCCCAGATTTTAAGCCTTGTCAATAGCGCACTGCACCACAGCCCTCATGCAATTCACGCCCACCCAAAAACGCAGCTTCAGTTGGATCGCCATAGCACTTGCGATATTCCTGTTGCTGTGGCTGATGGGCCCAGTGCTGACACCGTTTGTGGTGGCGGCGGTGTTGGCTTACGCGCTGACACCGCTTGTCAACAAGCTGGATCACATGGGCAAGGGCCGTATCCCACGCGTGTTGGCCGTCATTTTTGTGGAAGTCATTTTTCTGGTCGCAATGCTCAGTCTGGTGCTGCTGATCATCCCAATCCTCGCCAAAGAGATACCGCTGATGCGTGAGCAGTTGCCGCAGTTGGCAGACCGGTTCAACACTTGGTTCTCACCGCTGGCCGCCCAGTTTGGCTTCAATGTCTCGCTGGATGTGACCAGCATCAAGGCCTTCGTGCTGAAGTACTTGAGCGCCAATTTTGAGGACGCGTTTGGTTCCGTGCTGTCGTCCCTGAAGCTTGGCGGCAGTGTGGCGATGACGCTGTTGGGCAATATTGTATTGATCCCCGTCGCCCTGTTTTACCTGCTGATGGATTGGGAACGCTTCGTGGCCCGTGCGGTCACCCTGGTTCCGCTGCGCGCACGCGCGGGCTTTGACAGTTTTACCCATGAGGCCGATGTGGTGTTGGGCCAGTATCTGCGCGGGCAGTTGCTGGTGATGCTGTCGATGGCGGTTTTTTACAGCGTGGGCATGGCCCTGTTTGGGCTGGACTTGGCGCTGCCGATTGGCATCTTCACCGGGCTGGCGATGTTTGTGCCGTACCTGGGTTTTGGCATCGGGCTGATTCTGGCCGTATTGGCGGGGCTGTTGCAGTTTGCATCCGTCAAAGCACTGGTGATGGTGGCCGTGGTGTTCGGCATCGGCCAGTTGCTGGAGAGCCTGATTTTGACGCCGCGCCTGGTCGGTGAACGCATTGGCCTGCATCCCTTGGCGGTGATCTTTGCGCTGTTGGCGTTTGGCCAGATATTTGGCCTGGTGGGCGTGCTGGTGGCGCTGCCCGCCAGTGCGGTGCTGCTGGTGGCGATCCGGCGGGTGCAGGCCGGCTACCTCTCCAGCAAACTGTACACCGGCTGATTCCAAGTGCCGATGAAGCAGCTTGCACTGGATATGGGCTTAGCCAGCGGCCCGACCTTGGCGAGTTTTGTAGCGGGAACCAATGCAGCCGTTGCCAGCCACTTGGCATTATGGGTAGGCAGCCAATCTAACGCCGCCACCCGTTCTCCCGTGCCCACCTACGTTTGGGGAAACAATGCCAGCGGCAAAACCCATTTGCTCAAAGCCGCGCGTGAAGCGCTGCGCGAGCAGGGGGCCATCGCTGGCTGGTTGGATGCCACCGTGCTGGAGCCGCCCGAGTTCAATGAAGCCTGGGCGGCGGTGCTGCTGGACGACGTGCATCTCTACACCGCCATACAACAACAGGCGGCATTCAACTGGTTTGTCAACGCGCAAACTTTGCAACGTTGGGTGATGGCGGCGGGTGCCTTGCCGCCCGCCGATTTGCCGCTGCGGGATGACCTGCGCACCCGGCTGGGTTGGGGTCATGTGTTTGAGTTGCATGTGCTCAGCGAGTCCGAGCGCCGCGCCGTGCTGCGCCAGTCGGCCGATGCACGGGGTATTTTTCTGGGTGACGACGTGATGGACTTTATGCTCACGCGCTTCAGCCGCGACCTGGGCAGTCTGATGGAGTTACTGGAGTTGATGGATGCCTACTCTCTGCAAACCAAGCGGCCGATCACCATTCCGTTGATCAAATCGATGATGGAAAATTCGTGATTAAACTCGTGAGTAAGCACGTGAAGAGATTCGTTTTTTTCGATCTGGATCACACGCTGTTGCCGATTGATTCTGACTACGCCTGGGGTGTTTTCACCACCACGAATGGTTGGGTTGATCCTGCCGAGTTTGGTCAGCAGAACGAGCGGTTTTACGCGCAGTACCAGGCGGGCACGCTGGACATCCATGAGTACGTGCGGTTTGCCACAGCGGCGATCCAGCAGCAAGGCGAAGCGAAATTCATCACCGCGCATCAACAGTTCATGCAGGACGTGGTTCGCCCTGCGATGAGGGAGCAAGCCTTGTCGTTGGTTCGACAGCATCAACAGGCAGCCGACACAGTGCTGATCGTCACCGCCACAAATGAACTCATCACCCGCCCGATTGCCGATGCCTTTGGCGTGCCGGAGTTGATTGCCGTGGAACTTACGAGGGATGATGCACCGGGTGGCTGGATCACGGGCGAAATCAAGGGCGTGCCCTCCATGCGCGAAGGCAAGGTGACGCGAGTCGAGGCCTGGCTGGCGCAACGCTCGCTGGGCTGGGCGGGTATCGACAGTACTTTTTACAGCGACTCCATCAACGATTTGCCGCTGCTGGAGCGCGTCAATCACCCGGTGGCCACCAACCCGGATGATCGCCTGCGCGCGATTGCCCAGGAGCGCGGATGGCGCATACTTGACCTGTTTCAAAAAATCTAAAAAACCCAACAAATTTAATTTTTCTGGAATCACAGTTTGATCAAAAAGTTCATCGACAAATTACTGGGCAAAGCTGTACGCGCTACCGGTGCGAAGGCGGCTCCAAAATTCGGCAAACGCGAGGAGCTGGGGGTAGACGTACACGCCATCAACCCGGCGCTGGTGGACGAGCGGGCCCTGTCGGTCGTGCGCACGCTCAAAGAGGCAGGGTTTGAGGCCTACATTGTGGGCGGTGCCGTGCGCGACTTGATGGTCGGCTTGGTGCCCAAAGACTTTGATGTGGCCACCAACGCCACGCCTGAGCAGGTCAAGAGCCTGTTCCGGCGCGCGTTTATCATTGGGCGGCGCTTTCGCATCGTACACGTGGTGTACGGGCGCGGGCGCGAGCATGAGGTAATTGAAGTCTCAACCTTCCGCGCCTATCTGGACAACGCTGCCGCTGAAGCTGTGGCCGGCAATGAGAAAACCAGCAAGAGCGAGCTGGCCGGCATGAAACATGCGGTGGACTCGTCGGGCCGCGTGCTGCGCGACAACGTCTGGGGCCCGCAAGAGGAAGATGCGGTGCGGCGTGACTTCACCATCAACGCCATGTACTACGACCCGCAGGCGCAGATTGTGGTGGATTACCACGGCGGCATTGCAGACACCAAAAAGCGCGTGATCCGCATGATTGGTGACCCGGCCACGCGCTACCGCGAAGACCCGGTGCGCATCATCCGCGCGGTGCGCTTCGCGGCGAAGTTGAGTGGGCTGGGCTTCAAGCTGGAGGCCAAAACCGCCGCACCGCTGGTCAAATCGCAAGAGCTGCTGGCCGACGTGCCGCAGAGCCGCCTGTTTGACGAAATGCTCAAGCTGCTGCAAACCGGGCATTCGCTGGCGTCCATTGAACAACTTAAAGCGCTGGGCATGGCGCGCGGCATCTACCCCTTGCTTGATGTGGTGGTTGAGCGGGCCGAGCAGCCCTTTGTCAACGCCGCACTCAAAGACACGGATCGCCGCGTGGGCGAAGGCAAACCCGTCGCGCCGAGCTTCCTGCTGGCCTGCGTGCTGTGGGCCGATGTGCGCGATGGCTGGACTGCCCGGCAGAATGACCACCAAAATGCGCTGCCCGCGTTGCATGACGCGATTGACGATGTCTTCAATGCCCGCATCGGTGATGTGTCGGGCCGGGGTCGCCTGGCGGGCGACATGCGGGAGATTTGGGTGATGCAGCCGCGCTTCGAGAAGCGCACCGGCAGCGCGCCACATGGCCTGGTCGATCAGCCCCGGTTTCGCGCGGCGTTTGATTTCATGCGTCTGCGCTCGGAGATTGGCGAGGTCGATGAAACGCTGGCCGACTGGTGGCAAGAGTTCAGCATGGCCGATGACAACCTGCGCCAGGACATGGTCGATCAAATCCGCGAAGAACAACAAAAACGCCCACGCATGGCGCGCGCGCCGCGGCCTGAGAATGCGGCTGCACCTCAAAACACTACAGGCAGCGCACCGGGCGACGAAGCGAAAGAGGCATCTTTGGAAGGGTCTGCGGATGCGCCGAAAAAACGTCGCCGTCGCCGTCGTTCTGGCGCATCACGCGATGCGGGTGCGGGTGAAAGTGGCGGACAAGGCAATGACGGAGCGCGTGAGCCTTGATGCAAACCTGGGAGTGAGCCCTGAGGCAAACGTGGAAGTGAGCCCTGCGGTCCGTGCCTTCATCGGCATTGGTGCGAATTTGGGCGACGCACGCGCGACGGTGAGCAAAGCGTGCGTTGACATCGGGCAGCTCCCCGGTACGACGCTGCGATGTCAATCATCCTTGTATGCCAGCGCGCCGCACGATGCCTGTGGCCCCGACTTTGTCAATGCAGTGGTTGAAATTTTGACCACCTTGAGCCCGCAAAGCTTGCTTGATTGTCTGCATCAGCTAGAAGCAAACGAAGCCCGTACGCGGCCGTATCGCAATGCGCCACGCACGCTTGATCTGGATATTTTGCTGTATGCCGATCAGAAGCTGCAAGCCCCAGCACTCACGATTCCGCACCCGCGTATGAACCAGCGGGCGTTTGTGTTGGTTCCTTTGGCCGAGATCGCACCGCAACGGGTTTCAGCGGCGCAGTTGGCGGCTGTCAGCGATCAGGTGATCAGCCGACTACCCTGACCCCGTTTCATTATTCAACTTCCACAATCATTTCAATCTCGACACAAGCACCCATCGGAATCTGCGCCACCCCAAACGCGCTGCGGGCATGCGCGCCTTTGTCACCAAAAATCTGGCCAATCAACTCGCTGGCTCCATTGGTGACCAAGTGCTGCTCGGTGAAGTCGGGCGTGGAGTTGACCAGCGACATCAGTTTGACAATGCGCTTGACCCGGTTTAGATCCCCCACGGCCGCGTGCAGCGTGCCGATCAGATCCACGGCGATGGCGCGCGCGGCGCGTTTGCCCTCTTCGGTGAAGATGTTCTTGCCGAGCTGACCCACCCAGGGCTTGCCTTCATGGCGCGCAATGTGACCGCTGATGAAGACTAAATTACC
>JANOTE010000048.1:0-15498 GCA_031416195.1 Rhodoferax sp. | reverse complement strand
GTTTCTCGATCACGCCATGCGCCTCGGGGCCTCGCACATCGCAACCGGCCACTATGCGCGCGTGCGCTTGAATCAGGCGACGGGCAAGCACGAGCTGCTCAAAGGGCTAGACGCGAACAAAGACCAAAGCTATTTTCTGCATCGCCTGAACCAAGCGCAGCTTAGCAAAACCCTGTTTCCCGTGGGTGAACTGCAAAAATATGCGGTGCGCCAGATCGCGCTGGATATTGGTCTGCCCAACGCAAAAAAGAAAGACTCCACTGGGATCTGCTTTATCGGCGAGCGGCCATTTCGAGATTTTTTGAACCGCTTTATCGCCAAGGAGCCCGGCCCGATCAAAGACGCGCGGGGCCGCGTGCTGGGTGAGCACGTGGGTTTGAGCTTTTACACGCTGGGCCAACGCCAGGGCATTGGCATTGGCGGGGTGAAGGCCAAGGGCGAGGATTTGAAGGCGGCACAAGCGCGTGGCCAGCGCGGCGTGGGCGAGCATCAGCCCTGGTTTGTCGCCCGCAAAGACATTCCCAGCAACACGCTGTGGGTGGTGCAAGGGCACGACCACGCGTGGCTGCAGTCGCACTCACTGTCGGCAGAAGATTTGAGCTGGGTGGCTGGCAGCGCGCCACTCTTGGGGCGTTATGGCTCCAAATGCCGCTATCGGCAAGTGGACTCAACCTGCACGCTGAGTGCCGCGCGGGCGGACAGCTTCAGTCTTGATTTTGAAGCGCCGCAATGGGCTGTGACGCCCGGCCAGTCTGCGGTGCTTTATGACGGAGACGTGTGCCTGGGCGGCGGCGTGATCACTTCAAGCGCTATTTCGCAAACAGAGAGCTTAGATCGGCGAATGACTTGAACTCCAGCGCATTGCCGCTGGGGTCGAGCAAAAACATCGTCGCCTGCTCACCCACCTCGCCCTTGAAGCGGATGTAGGGCTTGATGATGAAATCAATGCCCACCGCGCTTAGTTTGTCGGCCAGCGCCTGCCACTGGGCAATCGGCAACACCGCGCCGAAATGCGGCACCGGCACGTCGTGGCCATCGACCGCATTGGTCGGTCGATGGACGGTTTTGCCCGGCACCAGATGGCACACGATTTGGTGGCCAAAGAAGTTGAAATCAATCCACTCAGCCGAGCTGCGCCCCTCGGGGCAGCCCATCAGGTCGCCGTAGAACTGGCGCGAGGCGGCCAGATCGTGGACGGGGAAGGCGAGGTGGAAAGGGGGCAGGGTTGTGGAGGTCATTGGCAGATTATCCAGAAAGTCCGCCTCAAGCGTCGGCGCCATCGGCACGGTGGCTTGCAGTTTGTTAATGGACGCCATCAGGGTTTGAATCTCGGCTCTGCGACGAGCGGCTTCGGCATCGAGCTTGGTCAGGCGGGCGCGGATGTCCTGCCATTCCGATTGGAGTTGGAACTGGAGTTGGGATTGCGCCGTTTTGGCACTTTATATACCCAATTAAGGTATATTAGAGTCATTTTGAGCTTTTTTTGGAGAAAATTGATTAAAAAATACGTTAGCTCACGTATTGTATGCACGGTAAGCTATTATTTATGCAGCAACTTGTTTGTCCTGAATCAAGTTTGCCAGCTCCACCGCAGACTTCACGCCCATTTTGTCAAACACCCGAGCGCGGTGTACTTCGACGGTGCGCACGCTGATATCCAACTGGTCGGCAATCAGCTTGTTGGGCAGACCCAGCACCACCAGGCGCATGACAGCCTGCTCGCGCACGGTCAGCTCGGCCAGGAGCCGGTGCAGGTGCTCTTGCGCCTTGTGTACGTTGACCACCGCGCCAGACTGCTTCAAGGCCAGCAGCACGCGGTCTACCAGGGCATTGTCTGAAAACGGTTTTTCGCAAAAATCAAAAGCCCCGCGCTTGACGGCATCCACCGCCGTGGGCACGTCACCATGGCCGGTCAAAAAAATCACCGGAATGGCAGTGTGCAGACAGCGCCCGACCAGCCAGTCGAACAGCGCCAAGCCGCTTAAACCGGGCATGCGCACATCCAGCAGCAGGCAGGTGGGCTGGGCCAGCTTGAACGCGCCACTGCCTTGCGCCAGCACCCAGTCCTGAAACGCCTGGGCGCTGTTAAACGGCTGGCTCGGCAAATGGCGCGACCGCAGCAGCCAGGCCAGCGCATCGCGCACGCCCGGGTCGTCATCGACGATGAAAACGTTGGCATCCAGTACGGGTTGCATCGACTGATGTTATGCCTGAAGCGATGGGGCGGCAGCCAACGCGAAGGTGAAGACGGTGCCCTGCGGCAAGTTGGGCTCAAAAGCCAGCGCGCCACCATGCTGCTCGACCACCGTACGGCACAAACTAAGTCCCAAGCCCATGCCGTCGGTTTTGGTGGTGAAAAACGGCGTGAAAAGCTGCTGCTTGACCTCGTTTGTGAGGCCCAGGCCGATGTCCGCGACACAGAACAACAGCCAAGTTTTGGCTGGGTCTAAGCCATTCGCACCGAGCGCACTGCGACTGACTCGAATCGACAGATACCGATCAGCAATCTCGGGCAGGTCCATCGCCTGCATGCCGTTGCGGGCCAGGTTGAGCAACACTTGCTCAATCATGGTGCGGTCGCACAGCACCTGGGGCAAGTCATCAGCCACCTCAACGTTGACCTGCACCTGAAGCTTGCGCGCTTGCAGATTGACCAGGGGCAGCACCGCCTGCACCAAGGCCAGCGGGGCCACTGCCTCGCGCGCCTGGTCACGCCGGCGAACAAAGTCGTGTACGCTTTTAATTACTTTGCCGGCGCGCTCAGCCTGCTGGGCAATGCGCTGCAGCACGGCTTGTAGATCGGCACTTTGATCCCACTTCATCGCTTCGAGCAAATTAATCGAGCCAGTGGCGTAGCTTGATATTGCCGCCAGCGGCTGGTTCAGCTCATGGCTGAGCAGCGAGGCCATCTCGCCCACCATCGCCAGGCGCGCTGTGGCCTGGAGGCGCTCCTGGCTGGCGCGCGAAAGCTCCTGCACGCGGCGCTGCTCGCTGATATCGAGGAACGCGCTCATCCAGCCGGTTTGCACGCCCTGCGCGTTGATCAGTGGGGCCTCGATGATCAGCACCGGGAACAGTGTGCCGTCTCTGCGCATGAAAACCGACTCAAACCCCTCGCGCGGGGGCACGTTGCCGGCCAGACGAATCGCTTTGCGCTGGGTGTATTCATCGACCAGCTCCTTGGGCCAATAGGGCGCGGGCTCCACCTGCTCAAGCTCCTGCGCGCTGAAGCCCACCATCTCGCAAAAAGCCGGATTGACGTAGGTGGTGCGCCCGCTCAAGTCGCGCGCGCGCAGGCCCGTCACGAGCGAGTCTTCCATCGCCTTTCTGAAGGCCAGCGCGTCGGCCAGGTCGTGCTCGGCCTTGAGGCGACGGCGCATGTCGTTGGCCAACAGCGCCAGTACCGCCAACAGCGCCATCGACATCACTGCCACCAGCGCGGTGAGCACATTGGGAAACAAATTTGGCGCGCCGCGCGAGCTGTTCAGGCGCAGCACCAGGGTGTTGCCGGGCAGGTCGAGCAGTTGCTGGGCGGTGAAGATCCGGCTGCCGCGCGGCCCACTTCTGCGCACCGCCAGGCGCGTACCATCGCCCTCGGTGAACGAAACCTCCTGGCCCGTCACCAACTGGCGGCCCAGCAGTTCCGCCAGAATGTCTTCAAGCGAATAAGTGGCAACCAGATAGCCCGTGAGCTGCCCGAGTACCCGCAGGGGCAGGCAGACCTCCATCACCTCCAGGCCAATGCCTTCAAGCATCGACACAAAGTAGCTGGTGGAATACGCCGGGCCATTGAGTTTGCGGGCATTGGCACAGACCTGCTCGATCTCGGCCTGTGCGTACCCACGCCCCAGCCGCATGAAAACGGGCGTACGAAACGGCGAGTCCGTCTGCGCCTTGATGGCCGATTGCAGCAGCGTCGCATCGCGCCACTCCAAGCGCACCAGCAGGCGGTTATCACGCAGAAGATTCATCGCATCAACCTGCCATGACGCAGGCGTGGGGTCATTGAACTGCAAGGCCTGCAGGTTTTGCAGGCTGCGGGCCAGGCCGCTTCGAATGTCGCCCACAGCCACTTGGGCATCGCGCTCGATCTTGTCCTGCACCTGGCTGGCTTCAAAACGTGCGGCCAGCCACACCAGCATGCCCAGCAGGGCAATCACCAGACACACCAACAGCAGCCACAGCCAACGCCTGCGAACCGGCAAGCCGCCTTGCACAGCCATCACCATCACAGCGTGCGGTGGATCAACGCAGGCAGTCTGGCATGGCACTGGCTGCGCTGCGCAAACACCAAATCGTGGCAGACCACGCCCGCATCCACCGCCCGTTCACCCAGCACTTCGCCCCAGGGGTCAATCAGCAAGCTGTGGCCCCAGGTGCGCCGCCCATTCTCATGCAGGCCGCCTTGCGCCGGGGCCACCACAAAGGCCTGGTTTTCAATCGCGCGGGCACGCAGCAGCACTTCCCAATGCTTCTGGCCGGTGGTGTGGGTGAACGCACTGGGCACCAGCAGCACATCCGCCCCGTTCTTCGAATAGTGGCGGTACAGCTCGGGGAAGCGCAGGTCGTAGCACACGCTCATGCCGATGCGCCAGGGCTGGCCGGTGCGATCCGTCATCACAAACTGGGTCGGCTGGTTGCCACGCAACAGCACGCGCGACTCGTCAAACGCCTCCTGGTCGTTGTCAAACTTGAACAGGTGAATTTTGTCGTAGCGCGCCACGCACTCGCCGCTGGGTGAAAACGCCAGCGACGTGTTGTAAACACGGCTGCGGGCTGACATGTCACCCACTGAGCCAGCAATGGAGATCGGCAAAGTGCCACCCACAATCCACAGCTTCAACGCGCGCGCAGTCTGGCTTAGAAAACTTTGAATTTGACCGTGACCGAACGGTTCCTGAAGCGCCAGTTTGTCGGTGTCTTTTCGGCCCATCAGACAAAAATACTCCGGCAGCACGGCCAGCTCGGCCCCCGCCTGCGCGGCCTCGGTCAACAGCGCCTGCGCGCTTTGCAGATTGGCATCGAGCTTCGTTGCCGACACCATTTGAATCGCAGCGACTTTCATCGCACCGCCTCATTAGAAGTTGCGGCACCCGATTGTGTTTTACGCTTGACCGGGGTGACCTGCGGGTCTTCCCAGGTGCCGTCGATCAAAAACTCCTGCGTGGCCGCTTCAATCAGCGGGCCGCGCAGAAAAATTTGCGCCAGAAAGGTGCCCAGGCCAATCGCCGGGTTGATCGCCGCTGCAATCAGCGACGCGGTGCCGGCGTTGATCTCGGGCACCACGATGACGCGGATTTTCTGCGTTTCTTTGGCGATATCGGCCTGCCCGTCCATCAACACGGCGGCGTTGACACCTTTCATCTGCAGGTTGTTGGTGCTGGCAATGCCTTGTTCAATCTTGACATCGCCGCGCACAAAATCAAACGAAAAGCCATCGGTGAAGACATCGCGAAAATCAAGCGACAGGCGCCGCGGCAAAGATTGCAGGCTCAACACGCCCAACAGCTTGGCCAGACCGGGCTCGGCCTTCAAAAATTGGCCCTGCTCCATGTTCACCGTGAATGCACCGGCCATGCTGGGGTAGTCGGGCGTGATGGGCGAACCGATCCAGGCCACCTGGCCCTGCAACTTGCCCTTGCCGCGGCGAAACACGTCCTTCATGCCAAAGCGTGCCAGCAGGCCGCCCGCGTCTGCAATATTCAACTCGAAGTCCATCACCGTGCGGCGCCGCGGCAGCTCGGGCCGTGCAGGGTCAAGCGAGGCGGTGACGCCCTGCGCGTTGATGTCGGCCCAGTTACCCTTGGCGGTGAACACGGCCTCAGGCGTGGTCACATTGAATTTGGCCAACCGCCACTCGCGCGCAGCGCCCTCACGCGTCCCCGCGCCAGCGCCTTGGTTGATAGCCTCGATCTCAATGCGGCCAAGCTTTTTGCCACGCAACTCCAGGTCGTCAATGATGATGTCCAACGCGGGGATGGAGGAGGGCTGCTCATCCATCAGCGACTCCACGTCTTTAGCTGAGGTTTGTGCCAGCGTGACACGGGCCAAGCGCGCATAGACCCGCCCTGCGCCGCTGCCAGCGCCCTGGCGGTATTCGGCATAGCCATTGAGCTCGGTGGCCTGCAGGTTGGCGCGCCAGGTGAGGCCTTCGCGTGAGCCACCGACCACCAGATTCGTCAGCTTGCGCCCGCCCACCAGCAGCTCGCCCGTGCGGATGGCCATGCTGTTGGGAAGGTAGCCTAACGCCGGGTTGACGCCACCGCGTGCTCGCAGTGCAGCGCCATCTGCAGCAGGCGCAGCAGCCGCAGGGGCAGCGGGCTCAACGGCGGTAGTGCCGGAAGGGGCGGTAGGGGCGGTAGGGGCGGTTCGGGTGCCTGCTTCAGGCACCGTCAACTTCACGCCCGTTGCTTGCGTCAACAGCGCCGCCCAGGCATCCAGATCCAGGCGGGCCATGTTGACATTGGCAACCACGCCTTGGGCGGGCATGGGGGCCGACTCATCAGTGGCCAGACCCACGGCCATCGTGCCACGCAGCACTTTGGCATCCACCCCGGAGATATCGCGCACATAGGAGATTGAGGCAATGCGGCCGATGTCCAGCTTGAGTTGATCCAGGGCCGGTGCTTTTTCAAGCGGTTGGTCTGGCAGGAGTGAATTCTCAAACCGGATGGGCAAGGCGCTTTCGGCGGGCTTGTTCAAGGGCGCAGGCAGGTTCAGCGCCAGACCCACCAGATCGCTTGCGAACTGAAGCTCGGGCACGCCCTCGCGAAAACCCAAAGTGGCCGAGTACGCCGCGCTGCCGCTGGCCTGCTGCGCTACACGCGAGATGAAGCCCAAGTCCTTCATTTGCCGCAGCGCCTGCGCCGTCATCGTGCCTTTGCCCTTGAGCACGATGCCAGGCGGTTCCCGCGTGGCCTGTACAACGCCCGCCGCACGCGCAGCGGTTGCGGGCGCGAGCGATACCTGCGAACCGCCTTCCAGCGCAATGTCGCCGCCGAACATCCGCCCCTGCAGGTTGGCCAGCGAGAAACCGCGCTCGGTGAAGTTCAGCAGGCCACGCGCTGCCAGAAGTTGCGGTGTGGCGGGTGAAAACTGAAAATCACTGCCCGCGAAATTCGCGCTGCCTTGCACCGTAGTTTTGTCAATCGCACCAATCGGCAGGTTCAGCTTGAGCTTGACATCCGTGTTGCCGGTCACCGTGCTCTTGGCCAGCGCACCATTGATCAGCTCGCCCAAGGGAGAGCTGTTGACCAGAGCCAACGCATCGCTGGCGGCACCGCGCGCCTCGGCGCTCACAATCACCGTGGGAGCGTTTTGCAAATCAGCAATCACGCCTTCTGCTTTGGTGATCTGCAAGCCCGTGCCCACGTGCCCCGTCATGCCTTTGACCTGTAGCTTCAGGCGTTCAATGACCAACTCACCATTGACATCCGTCAGCACCGGCCAGGGCCTGCTGCCGGCCTCAGCCAGACGCTGCGGCACGTACGCAAACACGGCATCGTTCATCTTGGCCGAAATGAGGAACTCGCCCAGCTTGGGGTCGGCAAAGGGCATGTCGTAGATGTTGCCCTTTGCCTTGAACTTGACGTTCGTCGCCACGCCTTGTTGGATCGCCTCGCGCACGTACTCGCGTGCGCTGGGGCGCATGAGTGCGGGCAGGTAGCGGTACACGCGGGTGCCCTCCAGGCGGCTCAATGTGCCCTGCAAATCCAGCACACCCGGAAATCGTGTGCGGGTGGGGTCAGCGGAGGCGTCAAGGGTTTGCCATTTCACCTGGGCTTCACCCTGCGCATCGGCATTGCGGAACTTCAAATTGGAGACCTGCACGGCAATGCGTTCGCCTGCCACCGTCCATTGCGCATCGCCCGAGAGTTGCGCCAGCGGAACGAGCGGATCGTCAAAAATACCGGGTAGATTGAGCGCGCCGTTGCTGATGCCGATACTGGCCTTGCCGCCCGCCTGTGTTACCTCAAAATCAGCCGCGAGACCGCGCACACTCGGCGCCGCAAAATTGATGGGGGCGATCTCAAAACCCACAACTTTGCCGCGGACTTGGTACTTGTTGCCTCCTACGCTTTGGCCCTGCCAACTCGCGTCCAGCGTTTCCACAATGCCCTTGGGTGCCCACGCCGCCATCGCGGCCTGCGCGCGCGCGCCCAGGGGCAGACGATTGGCGATTTGCGACAGCGCTGCCAGATCGAGCTTGTCCGCTTTGATCGAGCCACGGTTCACCGTCTTTTGGGCAGCTTGGCTTGCGCTGGCCGGATTGACAGCGGATGGCGTAGTGGGTGGCGTAGCGGGCGAGTCGCCCCAAATCGATTCGCCAGAATAATTGACGTACACATTGCCACCGGGCCAGCGCAGCCCATCCTGGGTTTCAAACTGCAAGCCCTGCGTGAAGAACTCAAACCCATCGCTCAACAGGCTGCCGCCCAGGCGGCCCTGCACCGTCTTCAAAGTCAACGGCTGCAAGGCCTTGGCCAGCCGCACATTCATGTTGGCCAGTGTCACGTCAGCAGTGGCGGTGGTGATGCGGCCTTTGCTCACATCCGCCCAAGCGCGCAAACCGCCCTGGCCTTGCGCCACCTCCAGTTCGGCCCCCACGTAGCGGTTCAGCACGGCCACGTCCACACGGTCAAACGCGGTGTAGATCTGGCCATTCCATTCCTGCCACATTGCATTCGAGCGCGAGCGGTTGAATGCCAGCAGCGGCTGTGTGAATGTTGCCATGGCACTTACTCTCGTCCCCATGCTGACGGGCAACGATGCATCCAACCGCAACTCATGTTTGCGGTAGTGGTTTCGGGTGACAAAATCGACCTCGCTCATGGCCAGGGTGGGCAGGTCACGCTGCTCGTCAATCCATTGAACTTTGCCGTGGCGCACGGCGAATTCCTTTTGCGAGAAAAACCAGTCTGCGGCTGAGCCGTCGCCCTTCTCGTTGCTCGAAAAATCAAGTCCGGCAATCGTGATCTTGCCGTCTTTGCTGCGCTTGATGACGAGCTCGGGCCGCTCAATGTAGATCTGCTCAAAACCCAGGCTCACCAGCGACTGTGGCGACAGCGCCACCATCACCTTGGGCAACCACAGGGCGGCTTGGCCGTGAGCGTCCAGCAGCTTCACATCGCCTAGCTCAAACGACGGGATCATGCCCTGCGATTTCGCCGTGATGCTGCCGATGGTGACGGGTACCCCCAGCGCCTTGGAGGCTTGGCTTTCAAGCTGCGGGCGAAAGTCGCCAATTCGCGGCACAATGAACCAATGCAAGGCACCCCACAGGATACCGAACAGCAGCCAGGCACCCAGCAGCAGCCACAACAACCGGCTGGCGATCACTGCCATCGCGCGAAGCAGGCGTGACGGTGCAGGCGGCAAAGTGGGGCTCAAGGCATTCATGAATTGTTGGAAAATGCAGACAGTGACCCAAGAATTATGAACCGCAAAGACATGGCGGATAGGCCCACGGCAGGTGAGGTTTTGCAGTCTGATGACGCAGCCTTGCAAAAGTTCGAGCCTGAGGCGGGGAAAATCTCTGAACATTCACGCTACGCACAGCGCATCCGCAGGCGCTATGCGTCGCAACTGAGCTTGCTGCCTGAAGGCTTGCCTGCCCTTGCGGCTATTGCAGCGCTTTACCGCTCGTTACACCAACAGGGCTTCGATTGCCCCCAATCGCTGCGAATCACCCGTCAACTGGTGCTGGAGCGCGTGCTGAGGTTGGACACCGAAGGCGCTGCAACGGTGCAGGCGGTGACGCGGTGCATGACCTATCTGGCCGAGTTTGCGCTGGAGACCGCCTGCACGGTTGCGCAGCAAGTGCTGGATCAAATCCACGGCGCACCGCTGGGGCCCGATGGCAAGCGCTCGCAGTTTTGGGTGGTGGGAATGGGCAAGCTGGGCGGGCGGGAGTTGAATGTATCGAGCGACATTGATTTGATCTACGTGTTTGACACCGATGGTGAAACCTCAGGCAATGCCGAGGGGCGCGCCCGCATCTCCAATCAAGAATACTTTGCCAAATGCGTGCGGGCGATTTACAGCCTGATTGGCGAGACCACCGAGCACGGCTTTGTGTTTCGGCTGGATCTGGCGCTGCGGCCCAATGGCAACTCTGGCCCACCGGCGTTGCCTTTGAGCGCGCTGGAAGAGTATTTCCATGTGCAGGGGCGCGAGTGGGAGCGCTTTGCCTGGCTGAAAAGCCGTGTGATCGCTCCGTTTGCCAGCGTACACGACGGCAGCGCGCAAGGCCTGCGTGAGGTCGTGCTTCCGTTTGTTTTTCGCCGGTATCTGGACTACAACGTGTTCGATGCGCTGCGTGTGCTGCACCGCCAGATACGCGAGCACGCGTCAAGGCGCAGCGCGGGCAGGCCCGAGCGCACGCATGACGTGAAGCTGTCGCGTGGCGGCATTCGCGAGATTGAGTTCATCGTGCAATTGCTGCAGGTGGTACGCGGCGGCCAGTACCCCGAGCTGCGCACGCGCCCCACAATGGCCGCGCTGGAACGCCTGGCCAAGGCCGGGTTGATGTCGCAGCCCACTGCCGTGGCCTTGGGTGAGGCTTATCTGTTCCTGCGGGCAGTGGAGCACCGCATTCAATACCTGGACGACCAGCAAACCCATGTGCTGCCCACGCGGGATGAAGACCTGATCTGGATTGCACACACGATGGGTTGCGCTGACCAATGCGTCTTCCTGAGCCTGCTGGACACGCACCGCGAGCGCGTCGCGCAGGAATTTGACACGCTCTTGGGCGGTGGCCAAGCCCCGTGCAAAAACGGTAATTGCACGCCCGCCAATGCCGAGCAGTCCGATTTTGAAACCGTGCTGGCACAACTGCCACCTAAGTTCCGTGAGCGGGTGGCGAGCTGGCGCGATCACCCGCGTGTGCTGTCGCTGCGCGAAGAGTCGCGCGCGCGCCTGATCCGCCTGGTGGCGCGCACCGGGCAGTGGCTGGTGCAGGGCCAAGCGTCGGAGGAAGCCGCTGTGCGCGTCGCCGACTGGATCGAGCCGCTATTGCGCCGCGAGAGCTATCTGGCGCTGCTGCTGGAGCGCCCCACCGTACACCAGCGCCTGCTGCGCCTGTTGGGTGAGGCGCGCTGGCCGGCCCGCTATCTGCTCAAACACCCTGGCGTGATTGACGAGCTGGCCAGCGACAGTTTTTTGAGTGAGCGTTTTTCCGCTGCCGATTTTGAGGGCGACCTGGAGCGACGCCGCGCTTCGCTGCAAATCACCGGGGAAGATGGCGACGAGGCGCTGTTGAACCTGCTGCGCCGCGCCCATCACGCCGAGGTGTTTCGCACCCTGGCGCGCGATGTGGAAGGCAAGCTCAGCGTAGAGCAAGTGGCTGACGATTTGAGCGCGTTGGCTGAATCAGTGCTCTGCCTGACTACCCGCTGGTGCTGGGAGCGGCTTAAAAACAAGCACCGCGACGTGCCCCAACTGGCCATCATTGCTTACGGAAAACTCGGCGGCAAAGAGCTCGGTTATGGCAGCGATTTGGATATTGTTTTTGTCTATCAGGACGATGACGAGCGCGCTGGCGAAATTTACGCCGCCTGGGTGCGCAAGCTGATCAATTGGCTCACCGTGAAAACCGGCGAGGGCGACCTGTACGAGATCGACACCGCGCTGCGCCCCAATGGCAACTCGGGCCTGCTGGTCACCAGCTTTGAGGCGTATGCCAACTACCAGCAGCAGCGTGGCAGCAACACCGCGTGGACTTGGGAGCACCAGGCCATGACGCGGGCGCGCTGCGTGCTGGGTGCGCCGGATTTGCGCCAGCGCTTTGATGCAATTCGCCAGGGCGTGGTTGCATCGAAGCGAGACGCGTTGAGCTTGAAGACCGAGATCATTGCGATGCGCCAGAAAGTGCGCTCTGCCCACGTCATCAAAAGCGATCAATTTGACGTGAAGTACAGCCCGGGCGGCATGGTTGATGTGGAGTTCGCCGTGCAGTTTCTGGTGCTGTGCCACGCCGCCCAATACCCCGAACTGGCCGACAACATGGGCAATATCGCCCTGCTGCTGCGGGCGCAAAGCTGTGGCCTGCTGCCTGGCGCGATTGCTCTGGGCGCTGCTGACGGGTACCGCGAGCTGCGCCGCTTGCAGCACCGCGCGCGCCTGAATGAAGAGCCGACCCAGGTCACCCTGCCCGCGCTACAGGCCGAGCGTGATGCGGTGCTGGCGCTGTGGCAGCATGTTTTTGGTGAATCAGAGAAAAATTAACTCAGGAGTTAATTTATTTGAAAAACCAATGCAAAATACCTAAAATTATTAATAAAATGTGCTTCTAGCTCCCGTATATATTTCATAATAAGCTATTTATTTTATAGCATTTGAAGCTTGTCGCATCCCCGGTGCATGTGACACAAAACGCAACCAACGCAAATCCTGCGTCGTCCTATGCCTCGCTGCCTTTGCCAAATCCATGGTCGAAAGCGAACGTCTGCGCCGAGCCGGACTGATCCGACCCACTATCCGCTAACTACCCGCTAACTACCCGCTGAATACTCGCTAGAAGCCAGAAAGTCCGCATGAAAGACCGTATCAGATTTTCCCCATGGGCCACCCTTCTCGCGCCCGCCTTGCTGGCAGGCTGCGCGGCGTGGCAAGCGCCTTTGCAAATGCCGAGCGCCAATGCCACCATTGATCTTCCAACCACTTGGCAAAGCCCCTTGCCGCACAACGGCAAAGTGACCGACTTGGCGGAGTGGTGGGCGGGCTTGAACGACCCGCTGTTGGTGCAATTGATCGAACTCGCTCAATCAACCAGCGGCACTATGGCGGATGCACGTGCCCGCATTGCGCAAGCACGCGCAACCCGCACAGGCGCAGGCGCTGCGCGAGGCCCCTCATTGGAGGCGTCTGCCAACGCCAGCCGAGGCGTACAGCAGCCCGATATCAGCGCCGCCAACAACATTGGAATTGGCTTGCAGGCGAATTGGGAAGCCGATTTGTTCGGCGGTAAAGCGGCTGCGAGCAACGCCGCACAAGCCCGGCTCGATGGCGCACAAGCCGCCTGGCACGACGCACGCGTCACCATCGCTGCCGAGGTCGCCACTCAATACCTGAACCAGCGCAACTGCGAGGCGCAGTTGTTGGTCATTGAGGCGGATGCGAAGTCTCGCGCTGACTCCGCACAATTGGCCGATCTCACCGCCAAAGCCGGTTTCAGCGCCCCGGCCACTGCTCAACTGGCCCGCGCCAGCGCTGCCGATGCCGCAGCCCGCGTGACTGAATTGCGCACGCAGTGCCAGCGCGATGTGCTGATTCTCGCGGCGTTGATTGGCTTACCGCTGGCTGAAGTTCAAGCGGTGTTGAAACAAAACCCGCCTATCGCCAATGAGCTGATCAACAACACCGCCCTGTTTTCGATCTCGACGCTTCCCGCTGACGTGATTGCCCAGCGCCCCGACGTGTTTCAAGCCGCGCGGGACATCGCCGCAGCCAGTGGCAATGTGACCAGCACCGATGCGCTGCGCATGCCGCGCCTGAGCCTGTCGGGCTCGATTGGTGCCGCGCAGATCAGCAGTGGGGGCAACAGCCGCGAAGGGGCCACCTGGTCGATTGGCCCGCTGGCCATCACCCTGCCGTTGTATGACGGTGGCGTGCGCGCGGCCAATGTCCAAGCGGCTCAGGCGCGCTATGAAGCCGCCGTGGTGCAGTACCGCAGCAAGGCACGCCAGGCGGTTGCCGAGGTCGAGGTTGCGCTGTTGAACCTGCAAAGCACCGCATCGCGCCAGGGCGATTCGCAAGCGGCAGCACAGGGCTACCGCGCGTCGTTCAACGCCACTCAGGCGCGCTACCGGTCTGGTTTGGCCAGCCTGGTCGAGCTGGAGGACGCACGGCGCACCTTGCTGGCGTCTGAGACAGCTTTAGTCAGCCTGCAACGTGAGCGCGTGGCGGCCTGGATTTCACTCTACCGCGCTGCCGGGGGCGGCTGGAGCGTGGCTGGCAACACCATCCCATCGGCCACAGTCCAAACCCTCAATTAACCTCCCCTTGATGCTCAGCGAAATTAATCGAATCAACATCATGAACCTCTTCAAACTCAAGCCCACCGACGTTTATGTTTCAGCCGCGCTGGCCCTGTTGATCGGCGGTACCGCCTTGCTGTCGTTCAACTTGCAGGCGGCAGATGAACCCAAACCCAATGGCGCAAACGGTACAAACGGTATGAACGGCGTGGCCAAGGCCGCGTTAACCGTCACCGCCGTGCAACCCCAAAGCAACGCACTGGGCTTGCAGGTCAGTGCCAACGGCAATATTGCGCCCTGGCAGGAGGCCATCATCGGCGCCGAGGTCAATGGCCTGAAGCTGACCGACGTGCGCGTCAATGTCGGCGATGTCGTCAAAAAGGGGCAGGTGCTGGCCACCTTCAGCTCTGACACCGCGCGCGCTGAACTGCTGCAAGTACACGCCGCTGTGGCCGAGGCGCAGGCCACGCTGGCCGAAGCCGCTGCCAACGCGTCGCGCGCACTGAGCCTCAAAGACACGGGCGCATTGAGTGCCCAGCAAATCGCCCAGTTCACCACCGCTGAAACCACGGCCCAAGCCCGCGTGGCGGCTGCGCGTGCCAACGTGGCGGTGGTGCAGGTGCGGCTGAACAACGCGCAGCTTAGCGCGCCCGACAATGGCGTGATCTCCGCGCGCACGGCGACCGTGGGCTCGGTGGTGAGCGCAGGCACTGAGCTGTTTCGGATGATTCGCCAAGGCCGCCTGGAGTGGCGCGCCGAGGTCACCAGCACCGAGGTGGCGCGCATCAAGCCCGGCACCGAGGCGAGCATCACAGCGGCCAGTGGCGCTTCGATGCAAGGCAAGGTACGGATGGTGGCCCCGACGGTGGACGCGCAAACGCGCAACGCCCTGGTGTATGTGGATATTGCGCAGCACCCTGATGTGAAGGCGGGCATGTTTGCCAAAGGCGTGTTTGCACTGGGTTCCAGCACAGCGATGACGTTGCCTCAACAAGCTCTGGTGCTGCGCGACGGCTTTACTTACGCGCTGCGCATTGATGTGAGCAACAAGGTGCAGCAGGTCAAGCTGCAAACCGGCCGACGCGTCGGCGATGCGGTGGAGATTTTGCAGGGCGCAAAAACGGGCGAGCGTTATGTCGGCACGGGGGCGGCGTTTTTGGCCGATGGAGACACGGTTCGCGTTGTGACGGCCACTGCAACACCTGCCGCTGCTGCAAAAGCTGCAAGCAAGTAATTTCTGCTGGAGAACACTCGATGAACGTATCCGCCTGGTGCATCCGCAATCCGATTGCCGCCATCATGTTTTTTGTGATGCTGTGCTTTGCCGGTATCTTGAGCTACCAGAACATGAAAGTACAAAACTTTCCGGATCTGGATGTGCCCAACGTCATCATCAGCGCCAGTCTGCCCGGTGGCTCGCCCGCGCAGCTCGAAACGGAGGTCGCGCGCAAGATTGAGAACGCCATTGCCGGCCTGCAAGGCTTGAAAAACATCTACACCAAGGTGCAAGACGGCGTGG
>JANOTE010000047.1:0-4142 GCA_031416195.1 Rhodoferax sp. | reverse complement strand
GAACTGCTGCCGCAGGACGATTGGCTGCGCAAGCTGGCCCGCTCCGAGGCCACCAGCCAGCCGCTGCGGATCAAGCTGGGGCTAGACCCCACCGCGCCCGACATTCACATTGGCCACACTGTGGTGCTGAACAAAATGCGCCAGTTGCAGGATTGGGGACCCACGGTGATCTTTTGGATTGGCGATTTCACCAGCCTGATTGGCGACCCGTCGGGCCGCAACACCACCCGCCCGCCGTTAAGCGCGGAACAAATCAAGGTCAACGCCGAGACATACTACAAGCAGGCCCGTCTGGTGTTGGATCCGGCCAAAACCGAAATCCGCTACAACAGCGAGTGGAGCGACCCGCTGGGCGCGCGCGGCATGATTCAACTGGCGGCCAAGTACAACGTGGCGCGGATGATGGAGCGCGATGATTTTCACAAACGCTTCACCACCGGCCAAACCATCAGCGTGCATGAGTTTTTGTACCCGCTGATGCAGGGTTACGACTCAGTGGCCCTGAAGTCAGACCTGGAGCTGGGCGGCACGGATCAAAAATTCAACTTGTTAGTGGGCCGTCACTTGCAGGCTGAATATGGTCAGGAGCCGCAGTGTATTTTGACCATGCCACTACTGGAGGGCTTGGATGGCGTGGAGAAGATGTCCAAAAGCAAGAACAACTACATCGCGGTGACCGAGGAAGCCAACTCCATGTTTGCCAAGGTGTTGAGTATTTCAGACGTGCTGATGTGGCGCTGGTACACGCTGCTGTCGTTCAAGTCAGAGGTAGACATCGCCCGGCTGAAGGCGGAAGTTGAGGCAGGGCGCAACCCCAAAGATGCGAAGGTGGCGCTGGCCAAGGAAATCACGGCGCGATTTCACTCAGGCCAGGCGGCTGATACGGCCGAGCAGGACTTCATCAACCGATCCAAAGGCGGCGTGCCCGATGAGATTGCCGAGGTGACGCTCACGCTGAATGACGACGGCACCACGCTCGCCGCAATGGGAATAGGCAACCTGCTCAAAATGGCGGGCTTGGCGGCATCCAGCGGCGAGGGCAACCGACTGATCGACGGTGGCGGCGTGCGCGTTGACTCAACTGTGATCAGCGACAAGGGCTTGAAGCTCGGCGCGGGAACTTACGTGGTGCAGGTAGGCAAACGCAAGTTCGCGCGGGTGACTTTGAAGTGAAATGATTTTCGTTCATCTACGCAGAATGTGCTATATTAAAAATAGCACTCTATACATAATATGCGTGAGCTAGAGTCAATTTATACTAATAAATTGACGGTTTTGACCGTTTTAGCGCTAAAAATTAACTCTGGAGTTAATTTTTGGTGTTGGTGTTTCTTCACCCCGACCCGCTCCAACCCCGGTTACGCGCGATGGGCCGGCCACTTCGCAGGTGTGATCATAAGCATCTTTGCTTCAACAATTTGGGCACAGGGCCTCTGGGAAAGATGACGCGATGATCGCTCTGTTACAACGAGTCAGCGAGGCACGTGTGGTCGTGTACGGCGCAACGGTGGGCGAAATCAAGCGCGGCCTGCTAGTGCTGGTGTGTGCTGAAGGTGGGGATGGTGCGGTTCAGCGTGACAAGCTGCTGGCCAAAATTTTGAAGCTGCGCATCTTCAGCGATGCTGCGGGCAAGATGAACCATTGCGTGCAGGACATGAATGGACTAGGCCTAACGAGCAGTGTGGGTGGCCTTTTGATCGTCAGCCAGTTCACGCTGGCGGCGGATGCATCCAGCGGCAACCGCCCTGGTTTTTCAGCCGCTGCAAAACCGGACGAGGGTCGCAGGCTTTACGATGACTTTGTGGCGCAGGCGCGGTTGCTGCATCCGAATGTGCAAAGCGGACAATTTGGTGCGGACATGCAGGTGCATTTGGTGAACGACGGGCCGGTGACGATTCCGCTGCGGGTGATCCCCGCAGGCGCAAGGCTCAATACGGGTTCTTGAAGCCCAACCCCGCCAGTATCGCAATCTCGCGCGCTTCCATGGCGGCGGCATCCGCATCGCCCGTTTCATGATCCCAGCCCTGCGCATGCAGCGTGCCGTGTACAACCATGTGCGCGTAGTGCGCCTGCAAAGTCTTGTGCTGCGCTCGGGCTTCCTGCGCGATCACGGGCGCGCACAACACCAGATCAGCGGTGACCAGCGGAGCCTGGGTGTAGTCAAACGTCAGCACATTGGTGGCGTAATCTTTTTGACGGTAGTCGCGGTTTAGCGCGCGGCCCTCGTCGGCACCTACGATGCGCACGGTAATTTCAGCATCCGCCGCCAGCGCGTGGCGAATCCATTTGGCGACCGCGTGGCGAGGCAGGGCAGCTCGGTGGCGCTTTGCATCTTCGACATCACCAAATTGCAGGGACAAAGTGAGATCTTTCATTCCGCGATTCAATTCAGCGACTCTTTGCACTCAAACTTGCTGGCGCGTCATACGCATCCACAATGCGCGCGACCAGCGGGTGGCGCACCACATCGGCACTGGTCAGGCGGCAGATCGCAATGCCTTCCACACGCTTCAAAACGCGTTCCGCATCAATCAGGCCGCTCAACTGTGTTTTGGGCAGATCGATCTGGCTCACGTCACCGGTAATCACGGCCTTGGCACCAAAGCCGATGCGGGTTAAAAACATTTTCATCTGCTCGGGCGTGGTGTTTTGCGCCTCGTCCAGAATAATGAAGGCGCTGTTCAGCGTGCGCCCGCGCATGAAGGCCAGTGGAGCGATTTCAATGGTCTGGCGCTCCAGCGCTTTTTGCACCTGGTCGTAGCCCATCAAATCGTAAAGCGCGTCATACAGCGGACGCAGGTAGGGGTCGATTTTCTGCGTCAGGTCACCGGGCAAAAAGCCCAGCCTCTCGCCCGCTTCCACCGCAGGTCGCGTCAGCACAATGCGCTGCACGGCGCTGCGCGCAAGTGCGTCCACTGCCATCGCCACAGCCAGATAGGTCTTGCCCGTGCCGGCCGGGCCAATGCCCAGAGTGATGTCGTGGCTGGCAATATTGTCCAGGTAATTGGCCTGGTTCAGCGTGCGGGGTTTGAGGTCGCTGCGCTTGGTTTTGAGAGACGGGGCATCGCTGTCGTCCATGTTCGCATCACCCGCCAGCATTAGTTGCACGACTGCTTCGTCAATCGGACGTGCAGCAATCTCGTAGAGGGCCTGCAGTATCTCCATGCCGCGCTTCGCGTTGACCTTGGTGCCGTCCACCTTGAACTGCTCGTGCCGATGCGCGATCTTCACCTGCAGCGCCGCCTCAATCGTGCGCAAATGCGCATCCGTCGGCCCGCACAGATGCGTCAAGCGGGTGTTGTTGAGGGGTGTGAAAAGATGTCGCAGAATCAAGTTGATAATCTTTCAGGTTTTCTCAATGATAGGCAATAAATGGATGGCGAAGAATGATCGGTAGATTGCACGGCTCGCTGGTCGAAAAAAACCCGCCTCAAATCATCGTGGACTGCAACGGCGTGGGCTATGAGGTCAGCGTGCCGATGAGCACGTTTTACAACCTGCCCGCCCTGGGCGAGAAGGTCACACTGCTGACCCATTTCATCGTGCGTGAAGACGCGCAATTGCTCTACGGCTTTGCCACCGCTCCTGAGCGCGAGGCCTTTCGCCAACTCGTCAAAATCTCCGGCGTGGGCCCGCGCACGGCGCTCTCGGTGCTTTCAGGCATGAGTGTGGGCGAGCTGTCGCAGGCGATCACCCTGCAAGAGGCGGGCCGCCTGATCAAAATCCCCGGCATCGGCAAAAAAACCGCCGAACGCCTGCTGTTGGAGCTCAAAGGCAAGCTCGGTGCCGATATCGGCATCCCCTCAAGCCTTGCCAGCGATGCCCAAGCCGACATTTTGCAAGCCCTGCTGGCGCTGGGCTACAGCGACAAAGAAGCGGCGATTTCGCTCAAGGCGCTGCCCAAAGAGGTGGGCGTGAGTGAGGGGATTAGGCTGGCGCTGAAGGCGTTGGGGAAGTGAAGATGGCAGTGTCGGCTGACTTGGTCATTCGTTAAATTTGGTTTTCAACCAGCCCAACAATACACGCTGGTCCGCTGCGGTTGCCCGGCGCACCTGAACCAGAAGCTTATTGAGGTCAGGGCGCTGCAAAGTGATGTTGGCAGCGCCTTCGTTGCAAACCGAGCAAATGGCTTTTAGGTTGCC
>JANOTE010000046.1:0-5297 GCA_031416195.1 Rhodoferax sp. | reverse complement strand
CAGTTTGAAGATGCGCGGCAGATTCTGCGCGACATTGATTCGCTCGACTCCCACACCGCCTTCCTGTTCGACAAGATCAACTTCTTGATGGATGCGACGGTTGGTTTCATCAACATCAATCAGAACAAGATCATCAAGATTTTTTCAGTGGCCAGCGTCGCCCTGTTGCCGCCGACGCTGATTGCCAGTGTCTATGGCATGAATTTCAAGGGCTATTTCCCCGAGCTGGAATGGGCTTACGGCTACCCCTCTGCTTTGATACTGATGCTGGCCAGCGCGCTGGTGCCGATGTGGTATTTCCGCAAGCGCGGGTGGTTGAAGTAAGGTGACGCAGGGGCATTATTCCGTTTCTACTTCAATCGGAGAGTAGGCGCACCGACGAAGACAGTGCTTCAGCACGGCGAGAAGGTGCAACGACCTATCCGATGGAAATAGAAGCGGAATTATTCAATCGCCTTGCCCATGTCTTCTACCACCTTCTTCGCATCGCCAAACACCATCATGGTTTTGTCCATGTAGAAGAGCTCGTTGTCCAGACCGGCGTAGCCCGCCGCCATGCTGCGCTTGTTGACGATGATGGTTTTGGCCTTGTACGCTTCAAGGATTGGCATGCCGTAAATGGCACTGCCTTTGATGTGTGCGGCGGGGTTCACCACGTCGTTGGCACCCAGGATGATGGCGACATCGACCTGACCGAATTCGCCGTTGATGTCTTCCATCTCAAACACCTGGTCGTAGGGCACTTCGGCCTCGGCCAGCAGCACATTCATGTGGCCGGGCATGCGACCTGCGACCGGGTGAATCGCATATTTGACTTTGATGCCTTTCTCGGTCAATTTAGCAGCGAGTTCCTTCACAGCGTGCTGCGCGCGTGCCACGGCCAAGCCATAACCGGGCACGATGACAACGGTTTCGGCATTGCCCAGCACGAAGGCGGCATCGTCCGCGCTGCCGCTTTTCACCGCGCGCTGCACCGCAGCGCCTGCAACGGCGGTGGTCGCCTCGCCACCAAAGCCGCCCAAAATCACATTGAAGAACGAGCGGTTCATGGCCTTGCACATGATGTAGCTCAAAATCGCGCCGCTGGAGCCGACCAGCGAGCCCGCAACGATCAGCATCGCGTTGTTCAAGCTGAAACCAATACCCGCCGCCGCCCAGCCGGAGTAGCTGTTGAGCATCGACACCACCACCGGCATGTCGGCGCCGCCAATCGGGATGATGATCAGCACGCCCATCACAAAGGCCAGCGCCGTGGCAATCGCAAAGTAGATCGGCTCGCCGTTGTAGGTGTACAGCGCGACATTTATCATCAAGATCACACCCAAAATCAGATTGAGCTTGTGCTGCCCGGCAAACTGCACTGGCGCACCCTGGAACAGACGAAACTTGTAGGTACCCGAGAGCTTGCCAAACGCGATCACTGAGCCACTGAAGGTCACGGCACCAATCGCCGCGCCGAGCGCCAGTTCCAGCCGATTGCCCGCTGGAATCGCCTCACCTTTGGCCACCATTTGAAAGGCCCAAGGCTCGACCACCGCCGCAATCGCGATGAACACCGCCGCCAGGCCGATCATGCTGTGGAAAAACGCCACCAGCTCAGGCATCTTGGTCATCTCGACCGTCTTGGCCCGGTAGGCGCCGTAGCCGCCGCCGACCACCAGGCCGAGCAGCACCCAGGCCATGCCCATCTTGTTTTGGCTCGACAGTTGAACAATCAGCGCTGCTGTGGTGAGTGCGGCAATCGCCATCCCGATCATGCCGAACAGGTTGCCGCGAATTGACGTGGTGGGGTGGCTCAAGCCCTTCAAGGCTTGAATGAAACAGACGCTGGCAATGAGGTAAAGCAGCGTGACGAGATTCATGCTCATTTTTTAGCTCCTTCAGCCAGTGGAAGCGCTTTCTTCTCTTTCTTCTTGAACATCTCCAGCATTCGCCGCGTCACCATGAAGCCGCCAAACACATTGACTGCTGCCAGCGCCACTGCCAGCACGCCCATCGATTTACCCAGTGCGGTTTCCGTCAACGCAGCCGCCAGCATGGCGCCGACGATGACGATGGCCGAGATCGCATTGGTGACCGCCATCAGCGGCGTGTGCAGAGCGGGTGTGACCGTCCACACCACGTGGTAGCCGACGTAGATGGCCAGCACGAAGATGATCAGGTTGGTGATGGTGGGGGATACGATGTCCATGTTGTGCTCCAGTTCTTCTTTGCTGTTATTTGCGCTTGACTTCGCCAGCCTGCGTCATCAGGCAAGCCGCCACGATATCGTCGGCCATGTCCACATGCAGCGCGCCTTCCTTGTTGATGATGAGCTTCAAGAAGTCCAGCACGTTGCGGGCGTACAGGGCGGATGAATCGGCCGCCACCAGCGCGGGCAGATTAGTCTCACCGACCAGGGTTACGCCATGTTTGACGACGGTTTTGTCGGCCTCGGAGATCGGGCAATTACCGCCTCCGTTTTGCCCTTTGCCAGCGGCGATGTCGATGATCACTGAGCCGGGCTTCATGCTTTTCACCATGTCTTCAGTGATCAACGTGGGGGCTGGACGACCCGGGATGAGCGCGGTGGCGATGACGATGTCGGCCTGGGCGACGCGCTTGGCGACCTCGACCTGCTGACGGGCCAGCCAGCTTGGCGGCATCGGTTTGGCATAGCCGCCCACGCCGACTGCGGCTTCTTTTTCTTCGGGTGTGTCGTACGACACTTCAATGAACTTGCCGCCGAGCGATTCGATTTGCTCCTTGACGCTCGGGCGAACGTCAGACGCTTCAATCACCGCACCGAGCCGCTTGGCGGTGGCAATCGCCTGCAAGCCCGCGACACCCACGCCCAGAATCACAACGCGCGCGGCCTTCACGGTGCCCGCCGCCGTCATCAGCATCGGGAAGAAGCGCTGGTATTTGTCGGCGGCGATCATCACCGCTTTATAGCCTGCGATATTGGCTTGCGATGAAAGTACGTCCATGCTTTGTGCGCGGGTGGTGCGCGGCGCGGCTTCGAGCGCGAACCCGGTCAGCCCCGCAGTGGCCAGGCGTTGCAGGCCCACCGCATCAAACGGGTTCAACATGCCAACCAGTGTGGTGCCCGCCTTCATGTGCGCGCATTCCGCATCTGAAGGGCTGCGCACTTTGAGCACCAGGTCGCAGGCGAAGGCACCTGCGGCATCGGTGATCTCAGCCCCAGCGACGCTGAAAGCATCGTCTGTCACGCTGGCTGCCACACCTGCGCCCGACTGAATACGCAGTGTGTGGCCCAGCGCCTTGAGCTTTTTGGTCGTTTCCGGCGTAATGGCGACGCGGGTTTCGCCCACTGTGGTCTCGGTGGGTATGCCAATCAGCATAAAGCGGCTCCTCGGGGGTTAAATTAATTCTGTCATGGAGCTTACCCGAGTTTTTGCCGTTTTCGCAAAGGACAAACCATGCTGCGTGTCGCCCGTGTTCATCCACTCAACATCTTGGGTGGTAGGCATAATGAACAATGAGAAACCGTTGGAAACCCAGTGTCACCGTCGCCGCCATCATCGAACGTGATGGCAAGTTCCTGCTGGTTGAAGAGCACACCCCCGAGGGCTTGATGCTCAACAACCCGGCTGGCCACCTAGACCCCGGCGAGTCTCTCGCCGACGGCTGCGCGCGCGAGGCACTGGAAGAAACCACCCACAGCTTTTGCGCGACTGCGCTGGTAGGCATCTACATGGCACGCATGCAACGCAACAGTACCGGCGAAGACATCACCTACCTGCGCTTTGCTTTCTGCGGCGCGTTAGGCGATGCCACGCCCGGTGCCAAGCTTGACAAAGGCATCGTGCGCACGCTGTGGATGACACCCCAAGAAATTCGCCAGAGCACCGCCCGCCACCGCAGCCCGCTGCTGCTGCGCTGCATGGAAGATTATTTGAACGGCCAGCGGTTGCCGTTGTCGGCGTTGTACACCGATCCATCGGTTATGGAGTGAGTCATGAATCTACAAGACTGGATTGGCAAGCGTGAAACGCTGGACGACGTGGCCAGCGCCACGCCGCATGCCGCCTTGGCCGCCTTGCTGGACTGGCCACCCGGCCCCGGCGCGCAACGCCCCGCGCCCGGCACGCGCTTGCCGTGTTTGTGGCACTGGCTCTACTTTTTGCCGCTCGCGCGGCAGTCTGACATCGGGGAAGACGGCCACCCCAAGCGCGGCGGATTCATGCCCCCGGTGCCTTTGCCCCGGCGCATGTGGGCGGGCAGTGATTTTGAGTTCCATACGCCGCTGCATGTGGGCGATGCCCTGTCGCGCACCTCCACCATTGTCGATGTCCAGGAAAAATCGGGCCGCAGCGGCAGTTTGATTTTCGTCAAAGTGCGCCACGAAATCCGCTGCAACGGCGCAGCAAATATAGCCCTCACCGAGCATCACAACATCGTTTACCGCGCCGCACCCGGGCCGGATGATGTCGCGCCGCCACCCGTGGCCGCGCCCGTCACATCCGCGTGGACTCGCCACATCGTGCCCGACGATGTGCTGCTGTTTCGCTACTCCGCGCTCACCTTCAACGGTCACCGGATTCACTACGACCGCAAGTATGTGACCGAAGTGGAGGGCTACCCCGGCCTGGTGGTACATGGCCCACTGATCGCTACATTGCTGATGGATTTGCTACGCCGCGAATTACCCCACGCGCAGGTGCGGCACTTTGAGTTCAAGGCGGTTCGGCCTACCTTTGATGTTCATCTGTTCAGCGTTCACGGCCAACCTGCGCCAGATGGAAAATCCATCCACCTGTGGGCACAAGACCACGAAGGCTGGTTGACGATGGATGCCATTGCAACGCTGTAGTAGCGCAATTTATGCAAGCCCTTAAACAGCGCATCGTGGTGGGCCTGAGCGGCGGAGTGGACTCTGCCGTCACCGCCTACCTGCTCAAACAGCAGGGGCACGAGGTGGTCGGCATCTTCATGAAGAACTGGGACGACGAGGAGGACACTGAATACTGCGCCTCCAACGTCGATTTTGTCGATGCCGCCGCCGTGGCCGACGTGCTGGGCATCGAGCTTGAGCACGTCAACTTTGCCGCCGAGTACAAAGACCGCGTCTTCGCCGCGTTTTTGCAGGAGTACCGAGCCGGGCGCACGCCCAACCCCGACATCCTGTGCAACGCCGAGATCAAATTCAAGTCGTTTCTCGATCACGCCATGCGCCTCGGGGCCTCGCACATCGCAACCGGCCACTATGCGCGCGTGCGCTTGAATCAGGCGACGGGCAAGCACGAGCTGCTCAAAGGGCTAGACGCGAACAAAGACCAAAGCTATTTTCTGCA
>JANOTE010000045.1:0-5613 GCA_031416195.1 Rhodoferax sp. | reverse complement strand
GGCCCAGCCACAGCCCGCGTCGATGATCGGCCTGCTGCGTACTCATAACGTAGCCATCCACACGGCGGTGATTACCAGCACAGCAGCCATGACGCGGTTAAACACCAGCAAGCGGATGCCCCGCGATAACCAGTCGCGCAGCAGCGAGCCCATGGCGGCATAAGCCAAGTTGCTCACCAATCCAAAGGCCAGCATCACAGGCAAGGTGATGGCGAAGCGCGCCAACGCATCGGGTCTTCCGGCCAGCCAACCCGCAACCACGGTCAGCGCCAGCATCCAGGCCTTGATGTTGAGAAACTGCAACATCACGCCTTGGGTGAAGCTCACGTTAAGCCGCGACGAATCCGCCTGCGCCAATTGGTGCGAATGGGCCAGCTTCCACGCCAACCACAACAGGTACAGCGTACCCACCGCCTTGATGCCGATCCGCAGGGCGGGTAGCGCAACCACCATCGCCCCCACGCCTCCCGCACACAGGGTGAACAGCAGCCCCCAACCCACCGGCACCGCGAGCACAAAAGTCAATGCCCGGCGAAAACCATAATTGGCCGCCAACGCCGTGGACAACGTGGTGTTGGGGCCAGGTGTGAAGCTGGCAGCCGTGCTGAGCAGGAGCAAAGCAGTGAACTCAGGGGCGGTCATGGGGCAGTCAAAAGGTTTGTAGATTAGACAGTTGCTTTGCAATGAAGAAGACTTTAGGAAGCTCTGCATAACTCATCGCGGAATCGTGTAGTTCGGATCGGGATGGGCTGCAAGGCGGTTTTTGCAGCAAATATCGAGAATATTTGCAAGAAAACCAACGCCGCAGACCGCCCGAGACCGAGCTACCACGAACCGCGAGGCGTTATGCAGAGCGTCCTTTACCGTTAACTTCGGCACACTACCAATATTGATTCGCACTCAATTTTCTGTACTGTACTGCTATTAGAGTCAGCACAGATCGCCCTAAACACGATGTTGATGAAATCCGCCTCTCAAACACTCTAGGAGCAACTCAGCGGTCGCTTTGCTGATCGTATTCGCACCCGTTTGCTGGCCCCTGGGGCTAAGCTGCCCTCGGTGCGCCTGTGCGCGCATGCTGGACCTGGGTTACCTGCTGGCCCCCGGTGCGCTGTTTCATGCACAGCGCCAGCCCAGCAAGCTGATGCGCATCAACTTTGCGACGACGCAGGAAGCGCAGTTTTGGAAAGTCTTTGCGAAATGCGTGGCACAGCGTTGAGCGTGCGTCGCATCCCGTCCAGGGTCAGTGCAGCAGGGTGCTTGAAGTGAATCCCTTGCCCGCACGCGACGGCGGTGCGCATGGGCCACACTCAAATTCACCGGCATTCTCATACGGGTCGGTCACGAAATTACCCCCGCAACAGGTGCAGCGGGTGGTTGCCAACTTCCCGTCGTCGATGAATTTGACCAGCTTCCACGCCCGCGTGAAGCTAAGCACGGGCTCCAGATCGCCGTCGGCGATTTGTTCACCGTACAGCGTGTAGGCTTTCATGATGGCATCAATCGATTCCATCGCGCTGGCCTTAGTCAGGTAGTGGTAGATGTTCAAAAACAGTGAGGCATGGATATTGGGCTGCCAGCTTAAAAACCAGCTGCTTGAGAACGGAAGTTGACCTTTGGACGGTGATTTGCCCGCCACCTCCTTGTAAAGATGCAGCAATCGCTCGTAAGACATCTGCGTCTCGCTTTGCAGCACCTGAAGGCGCGCACCGAGTTGAATCAGGCCGATCGCCAAGTGTACCTGCCGCGAGTCGTCAACGACACTTTTTGCAACCATTTTTTACAACGCTTCCGCAAAGCGGCCAGCCATCAAAATATTGGCGTGCAAGCGGGAGATCGAGGCTCTGTCGCCGCGCGGCTGTGCGGCCAGTTCGGCGTGCGGTGCTTTGTGTGAGATACCGTGATCCGTCAAGAGATTCCAAACCAAGTCGTCATCCACCCGAAAGCGGCACAACAGCATGTTGGTTGACGCGGTTTTGAGCACTTGGGCGGGCGACAAGGCGGCCACCATGTCAGCAGCGTCATCGGACAGCCCGAGCCGAAAGAGCGCTTGCGCGCGGTCTTTTCGGATCAAGGTTTGCGCCAACATCAGGTAGGTGAGGTTGGCATCACGGATGTCTGCCAGCAGTTGTGCGTCGGTCATGATTTACTCAGTTCGTGGACTGTTTAAAGTTCAGTGGCTGGGTTCAGCCGTTCTGCTGGATTCTGGCGACACGGCGAATAATTTGAATCAGAAAGTAACTGCCCGAGATGTAGGTGATGGTGGGTGAAGTTGTCAGGTAAACACCTACGCAGATTCCGTTGAACGGTCCGGTGCCGTTCAACACCCGATGAAAATAGTCGGTAAATCAGGCCCAACTGTGGCGTTTGAAGCAAAGCGGCATTGCTATCCTGCGGGGAGTCATAATTTTCAGATGCCGCACACCCTCATCAACTACTACCGGGCCATTGAATCGAGCTCGGTTCAAATGCTGGCCTGTGCCGCTGCCACCGACTGGGCTCGCCTGGTTGATTGCGAGCGACACTGTGGCGAATTGATTGAGCAATTGGGTAGTGCTGCGCGGCGATCTGGCTTGACACCCGAGCAGCGGCTGGAGAAGCGCGAGATCATGAAGCGGATTCTTGAGATCGATGCCCAAATTCGGAATCTTGCCGATCCCTCAGCGGCGCGTTACGCGCATCGCTATCGCGACCGCCCGACCCGTGCGCCGCAGCCGTAAGCTCGACCGTCATGCGCGAAAAAATCACTGAAGCCGAAATCAATGCGCTGCTGCAAGGGCTTGCAGATGTCCAGCGCGACCAGGGCCTGCAAGACACGCAGCACGACACCCAGGAATTACGCTCACCAGGCGAGCCGCTGCCATTTTTCATTCCTGCCAAAGAGCATTTGCACCAAGGCCCTTGGCCTGGGCTGCAAGTCATCAACGAACAGTTTGCCCGGGTGGCCCCCGAGGCGTTGATTGGGCTGTTGCCCCAAGTTTCCAGCATGATCGCGCTGCCGCTGCGTCAGTTGCCCTTCAGCGCGGTGCTCAAAGACCTGCCCGCGCCATCGCACTGCCATCTGGTTTCGATCGAGCCGCTGGCAGGATGGGGCCTGATTGCCTTTGATGCCCGCATGACGCTGGCTGCGGCCTCAAGACGCTTCGCAGGCACGGGCGAGCCCCTGGCTGCTGATGCCATTGACAACATGACCAGCTCAGAGCTGGCCCGCGCCGGGCTGCTGTTGGAGTTGATATTGAGTGAGTACAACAAGGCGTGGCACGACTTCTATCCACTCAGGATGATGCAGGAGCGCATGGTGTCGCAGACCAGGTTGGCGCATCTTGCGCCCGCGCAAGAGCGGGTGGTGGCCAGTACGTTCGAGCTGTCCGTGGCCGGCTTCACCACGCGCATCGACATCTGCCTGCCGCATGCCAGCCTGCTCCCGTTGCGGCCATTCCTGCGTGCCACAACGCACGGCCATCGGCCCAAGCCCGATCTGCACTGGCACCAGCATCTGACGCAGGAGCTACAGTCCATCGAGCTGGTGCTGACTGCCAAGCTGGCACGGTTTGATGTGACGGTGGCCAAGCTTCTGTCGTTGCAGGCGGGCGATGTCCTGCCGTTCAAACCGCAGACTTTGCTGGAAGCGACGGTCGATGGTGTGCCCCTGTTTGCGTGCGACTACGGCACGCAGAACGGGCGTTACGCGCTGCGCATTGAGCAATCCATTCCAGACGGTGCGGGTGAGGCGCCGCAAGCCACGGGTCGCTCGCATGGCCAATGACGACACCCCCTCAGGCGCGCGGGTGGCGGGCTGGGTTCGTGGACTGCAACCACTGGCCAATCAGGCAAGTGCCGCCACGACCCCCATCAACATGGAGTCTGGAGGCGCGCAAGACCCCGGTGTGAACATTATGGACATGGTGCTGGACATTCCGGTTCGGCTCTCGGTGGAGTTGGGGCGCACCAAGATTGCGATCAAAGACATCCTGCAACTCAAGCCCGGCTCGGTGGTGGAGCTTGACACGCTGGCGGTAGACCTGGTGGATGTGCTGGTCAACGGTCACTTGATTGCGCAAGGCGAAATCGTCGTGGTGAACGACAAGTTTGGCATTCGCCTGATCGACGTGGTGACCGCTGCTGAGCGTTTGAAGCGGCTTAGCAAGGTCTGATTTGCGAAGCTTGATTTTTCTAAACCAACTCATTGCGGATGGCGTAGACGGTCAGCTCCGCATTGTTGGTGAGCTTGAGTTTCTCCAGCACCCTGGCTCGGTAAACGCTGACGGTTTTGGGGCTGAGCATCAACTCGGTGGCGATGTCCGACAACCGCCTGCCCGACGCAATCTTTGTCAAAGTTTGCAACTCACGCTCGGATAGCGCCGCATGCAGCGCCGCACTGCCGGGTGACGAGAGATGATCGACCAACATTTGCGACACAGCAGCCGTCACGTACTTCTTGCCTTGCATCAACGTGCGCACGGCCACCACCAACTGCGCGGGGTCACCCGCCTTGTTCAAGTAACCCTGTGCGCCGGCTTTCAGGGCGCGAATGGCGTATTGATCCTCGGGGAACATCGAGACCACCAGCACTCGAACGGCGGAATCGGATTCTCGCAGACTGGCCAGCACCTCTAGCCCGCCGCGCCCCGGCAAGTTCAAGTCCAGCACTAGCACATCGCACGAGTGGTTGCGCAGCGCCTCGCGCACCTCCGAGTAGCTGGCCGCTTCGGCCACAATCTGAATGTCGCTGGCCTCGCACAAGGTATCGCGAATGCCGCGACGCACCATGGCGTGGTCGTCGCACAAAATGATGCGAATCATGATCTGCTCTGTGCTGTGGGGCTTGAAGTCTTTTCAAGCGGGATTGACAAAATGATCGACGTGCCGACGCCAGCTCGGCTGCTCACATCGAGCCAGCCGCCCACCGTTCTGGCGCGCTCGCGCAGGCCCTTGAGCCCGTAGGCACGCGAATCAGCCCGCCGCTCAGGCGCGATGCCGCAGCCGTTGTCGGCGACCTCCAAAGTCAGCGTTCCGCTTGCGTCGCTCAGGTCGATCTTGACGGCTGTGCACTGCGCGTATTTTGAAACATTGGTGAGCGCCTCTTGCGCTGTTCGGTAGGCGGTAAGTTCTACCGCGCTGGGCAGCGGTGCACGCAGCGGCGCCGCATCACAGCGCGTGGCGATGCCATGGCGTTTTTCAAAACTCTCGCCCAGCCACTGCAGTGCGCTGGCCAAGCCCTGGTCGAGCACTGCTGGGCGCAGGTTGACCATGATGCGCTGGCTGGCACCCATGGCGTGGCGCAGCATGTCAGTGGCATTGCGGGTGTGTTGCAGTGTGGCCGCATCGGCACTGTGCCGGCCGATCCAGGCCAGGTCAAACTGGATTGCCGCCAATGAGCCACCAATGTCATCGTGAATCTCGCGGGCAATGGATGCGCGCTCTTCTTCAATGGCATCTTGCAAGTGTGCGGCAAAGGCTGCCTGCCTCTGTTCTGACACAGCCAGTTGCGCGTAGGCTTGCTCCCGGGCGCGCCGGGCCTCGTGTACCTCCAGCGCGCGCGCAATCACGTGCGCCAGCTTGGCCAGGTTGTTTTTGGGCAGATAGTCGCTCATGACCAACTGGATCGCCTGC
>JANOTE010000044.1:0-12287 GCA_031416195.1 Rhodoferax sp. | reverse complement strand
TTGGCATCAGCACCAAAAAATTAATTGAGAAAAAGTAAAGGTGTTTAGCTGGTCGCTAGAGTCACCCCCTGTGTCAGGCACATGAAAACATCCAATCCCAGCTTTGTTGTCGGCATTGGTGCCTCGGCCGGAGGCCTTAAGGCCTATAAGGCGTTCTTTGATGCCCTGCCATCCAACACAGGCATGGCATTCGCAGTTATTTCCCATATTCACCCCGCCGCCCATAGTCAGTTGGCAGAAATTTTGTCGCGCCATACAAAGATGAAGGTCGTGCTTGCTGCATCGGGGATGAAGATACGGGCCAATCAGGTCTATGTGATTCCTGGCAATGCAGATCTTTTAATTGAGGATGGTGCCCTGAACGTTGTCTCCCCGCGCACTTGCCGGAACGCACAGGTCGATATATTTTTTACCTCACTCGCAGCCGCCATGGGCGCGCGTGCCGTCGGCATTGTTTTTTCTGGCTACGACGGTGACGGTGCTGAAGGCTGCAAGCGCATCAAGGCAGCCGGGGGAACAACCTTTGCCCAAGACAATTCTGCTGAAGTCAGCGGCATGCCTCTGAGCGCTCAAGCGACGGGCTGTGTTGATTTCGTGCTGCCAGCCGACAAAATTCCGGCTGAACTGGATAAATTGACAGCCAGCTTTGTGGGGAGAAGTACTGCGGCGCAGTAAATTTGAATTGCATCAGGTGATGCCGGTGCTGGATTGCGAGGGCGCAGGATTTGCTACAAGATTTGCTATTAAATAAAAAGTGTGCTGTGCATATCTTTCGGAAGCCAGTTTCGCCGGATGAAGCTTAGAGACGCGTTCGGTTCTGGCGACGGTCCGATACGCTATAATATAAATAGCTTATTACGTAATAAATACGGGAGCTAGAGCAGGATTATTATAGAATTTTATAGATTTGAGCCTTTTGGGGAATTAAAATTAACCTGCGGGTTTATTTTTATTTATTTTTCACTACAAAAGTGGTAAATTTCTAAGGCTCTAAGGCTCCAAGGGACGGGAGACAAACATGCAATTTCACCTCAACGGATTTCGGGCGGGAGACCCTGGGCTGCTGGATGCTGCTGCACCTGTCGCCCGGGGCAATGCAGCGCGCGCTTTGCCCACCGAGGCGGATGTGTTGATCGTCGGCTGCGGCCCTGCCGGGTTGACGCTGGCGGCGCAGCTAGCGGCCTTCCCAGACATTCGCACCGTCATCGTTGAGCAAAAGCCGGGCCCACTGCAGCTGGGCCAAGCCGACGGTGTGGCCTGCCGCACGATGGAGATGTTTGAGGCCTTCGGATTTGCGCACAAGGTGCTGAAGGAAGCCTATTGGGTCAACGAAACAACCTTTTGGAAACCCAGCGGGAAATCCAGCGATAGCGACCGCAACCCCATCGTGCGCAGCGGTCGCGTGCAGGATGTGGAAGACGGCTTGTCGCACATGCCGCATGTGATTTTGAATCAGGCACGGGTTCACGATTTCTATCTGGAGGTCATGCAGCGCTCCGCCTGCCGCTTGGTGCCGCATTACCACCGCCGTTTGGCCGCTCTGGAGCGCGCGCACGATGGCGTGTTCGATCACCCCGTCACCGCAAGCTTCGAGCGGCAAGACGCAGGCCACACCGATGAAGTCGAAACCATCCGCGCCCGTTACGTCGTGGGCTGCGACGGCTCGCGCAGTGGCGTGCGTCAGGCGATTGGCCTTGCGCTGAAAGGCGATTCGGCCAGCCACGCGTGGGGCGTGATGGACGTGCTGGTGGTGACCGACTTCCCCGACATCCGCTTCAAGGCGCTGATCCAGTCGGCAGACGAAGGCACAGTTTTGATCATTCCGCGGGAGGGCGGTTATTTGGTGCGCATGTATGTGGAGCTGGACAAGCTCAACCCGAACGAGCGCATCTCCAGCCGCAACATCACGATGGAGCAATTGATTGCCGCCGCCCAGCGGATTTTTCAGCCCTACACCCTGGATGTGAAAGAGGTTGCCTGGTGGTCAGTCTATGAAATTGGCCAGCGGCTGTGTGATCGGTTTGACGACCTGCAGCCTGACGCGGCGGCGACACCTCCGTGCCCCGTGCAGAACACCTGCGTGCCGCGTATCTTCATCGCCGGTGATGCTTGCCACACCCACAGCCCCAAAGCCGGGCAGGGTATGAATGTCTCGATGCAAGACGCTTTCAATTTGGGCTGGAAACTGGCTGCCGTCCTGCAAGGTCGCAGCCCAGAGAGCCTGCTGCACACCTACTCAGCCGAGCGGCAAGCCGTGGCTCAGGAGTTAATCGACTTTGACCGGGAGTGGGCTGCGATGCTAAGCGGTTCAGTAGGCGCTTGCGAGGCCAAAGACGGTGCGCAGGTGCAACGTTATTTCGTTCAGCATGGCCGCTACACGGCGGGCACGGCCACACGCTACAAACCAGCGCTGCTGACTGGTGAGGCAACGCGCCAACACTTGGCCGAAGGGTTGTTGATCGGCACCCGCTTTCATTCCGCGCCCGTGCTGCGTGTGGGTGACGGCAAATTGATGCAACTGGGTGAGAGCTTGACGGCAGATGGTCGCTGGCGCTTGATTATGTTCGCGGGGCGGGGCGACGATGCCAGCGCAACCTCACCTCTGGGCAAGCTGTGCGGTCATCTCACCGAATCACCTGATTCACCGCTGGTGCGCCACACGCCAGCAGGTGCGGATTTGGATGCCGTGATCGATGTGCGCGCGGTGTTCCAGCAAAACCATCACGAGCTCGCCATCACGGCCATGCCTGAGTTGCTGTTTCCGCGCAAGGGCCGCTACGGGCTGCGCGATTATGAAAAAGCCTTCTGTTATGTGGAGGATGCAAACCAGAACATCTACGCTCTGCGCGGCATCAACCGCCAGCAAGGCTGTCTGGTCGTCGTGCGGCCCGACCAGTACATCGCGCACATCCTGCCGCTGCAAGCGACGGATGCGCTCGGCACGTTCTTCAGCGGCTTCATGTTGAATGCGTCCACGCTAGCCAGATCATCGCCGCTTAAAAGTAACCTATGAGTTAATTATTCTGCTAAACTTGCTAAAAATTTGGAAATTTTAAATTAATTAGCCTCTAGCTCCCGAATTACATGAATTTATAGATATATATTTTGTAGCAATTTTGAACTTGATCGAACCTCTGCGCACCATCTCATGACCCCATCCCCACGCCCCATGATTGACCCCCTTCAAACCGATTTCACCACCGTCTCAGATTTGATCCGTCAGCACGCGCAGACCGCTCCCATGCGCCTGGCTTTGGCGCAAGGCCCGCACACGCTGAACTACGGCGCGCTGGATGCGTTGATGGACCGCGTGGCGGCTGCGTTGCAGCGTGATGGATTGCAAAGTGGCGACAGCATTGCCCTGTGCGCGCAGGCTTCGGTCAACTACGCGGCGGTGTTTCTGGGGGCGTTGCGTGCCGGCGTGGTGGTGGCTCCGCTGGCACCGGGCTCAACCCGCGAGAGCCTTGCACGGATGGTGAGTGATGCGCAGGCCAAGCTGGTTTTTATCGATGCCAGCAGCGCGGTACTGCTGCGCGATGTTGATGCTGCGGGCGTGATGCTGGATGATGGGCTGAGCCGTTGGCTGGCTGAATCCGGCCGGGTACCCCAAACCGTTGCGGTAGCACCGAGCTGGCCGTTCAACATCATCTATTCCTCTGGCACCACCGGCGAGCCCAAGGGCATCGTGCAGTCGCACGGCATGCGCTGGATGCATGTGCGCCGGGGTGGTGGGTATGGGTATGACGGTGGCACGGTCACGCTGCTGTCCACACCGCTTTATTCCAACACCACGCTGGTGGTGTTTTTCCCCACGCTGGCGTTTGGCGGTACGCTGGTGTTGATGCCGAAATTTGACGCTCGGGCGTATTTGGAACTTGCTCAACAATGGCGGGTAACCCACACCATGCTAGTGCCCGTGCAGTACCAGCGGATCATGGCGTTGGCGGATTTCTCGGCGTTTGATCTGTCGTCTTTCAAATTCAAGTTTTGTACCAGCGCGCCGTTTGCTGCCGCGCTGAAGGCCGATGTGCTGGCCCGCTGGCCGGGTGGTTTGGTGGAGTTTTATGGCATGACCGAAGGCGGTGGCTCGTTCATTCTGGATGCGCACCTGCATCCCGGCAAGCTGCATACCGTGGGCCGCGCGGCCGAGGGGCATGACATCCGTTTGATCGATGAAGCTGGCGTGGAAGTGGCCGCTGGCGAGGCCGGCGAAGTGGTGGGGCATTCCCCCGGCATGATGATTGGCTACCACCGCCAGCCGGAAAAAACGCGCGAGGCTGAGTGGTTTGATGCCAGCGGCAAGCGCTTCATCCGCACCGGCGACATTGGGCGGCTGGATGCTGACGGCTTTTTGACGCTGTTTGACCGCAGGAAGGACATGATCATCTCGGGCGGCTTCAATATTTACCCCAGTGACCTTGAGGCCATCCTGCGCGATCATGCCAGCGTGCTGGAAGCGGCGGTGGTGGGCGTGCCGTCGGAGCAATGGGGCGAGACGCCGGTGGCATTTGTGGTGCTGCGCTTGGGGCAGGTGCTGCAACAAGACGATCTGCTGGCCTGGCTGAATACGCGCGTCGGTAAAACGCAACGCGCCTCGGGCTTGCATTTTGTGGATGAATTGCCACGAAGCGCCATTGGCAAAGTGCTCAAACGTGAGCTGCGTGAAAGCCAAGGAAAGCGGGCGTGCCAAGTACCAGTTCTTCACCCCCAAAATGTTCGAACGTGCGTTTGAAACGCTGGACAACGCGCGCCAATTGAAAGCTGCCCATCCTCGCTTGCTGAATCAAGCGTAGGTTTAGGAGTAATACTGCGCCACGTAGTCTTCAAACGGAATCTGCGGCTTGGCTTCCAAAGCCTTCTGTTCCTGCAGTGAGTCGATTGCGGCACGCTTGAATTTTTCGTTCGTCGCCGGATCCAGCGCTTGCCCCAGCAGACTCTGGTGATGCTGTTGCGACAGATGCAGCGTATACGGCACCAGGCCACCATGAGCTTGAATGCCGGCCAGCACCTGGGCTGAGGGCGTGGTGTCGGGCTGGTCAATCCGTCCTCTGAGTTGCGCCAGTGTCGTGGCGTAGCGGTTGCCACCGTAGGCCGTGTCCAAAATCGCGGCGAAAGGCTGGATGTCATTGAACAGCTCATGCGCCAGCGGCTGCATCGCCTGCTCGGTGTTGTGGACCAGCAGTTTTAAATCCGGCTCGCGCCCGCGCGTCACTACG
Organism: Rhodoferax sp.; assembly: GCA_031416195.1. Classification (GTDB taxonomy): domain Bacteria; phylum Pseudomonadota; class Gammaproteobacteria; order Burkholderiales; family Burkholderiaceae_C; genus JANYCG01. The sequence goes on along the minus strand of JANOTE010000044.1, from coordinate 7,071 downwards.
CGGCGTTTGTTCTCGTCGTTCTCGCTTTGCTCGCGGCTGGTGATGGGTGGGCTGTCGCGCAGCAGGCACATCAACAAAAACGCATCGGCAAAGCGGCTTTGCTCGGGCGCAATGCCAATGTCGATCAGCGGGTTCAGGTCAAACAGGCGCACCTCCACATACTGCACGCCGTATTTTTGCAGTGCAGTCGCCGGGCGCTCGCCCTGCAGGCCAATGCGTTTGGGGCGAATGCCGGCATAGAACTCGTTCTCGATCTGCAGCACGTTGGCATTGAGTTGGTTCCACGGCGCATTTGCACCATCACCGTCACGCACGCCGATGGCGGTGTAGAACGGATCCGGCGTGTGGATCGCGGCATCCAGTGCCTGCGCATATTCAGTGACTGAGTTGAAGCTCACATTCAGGCTGGCCTGCACGCGGTTTTGGTAGCCCAGGTCGCTCATGCGCAGGCAGGTGGCGTACGGGCCGTAAAGAGTACTGATACCGAGCGTGCTGTCACCCAGGGGCAGCAGATCGGTCGTGCGTCCCTGCACAAAGGATTTGTTGACAGCAGGCGAAGCACCGAACAGGTACGGGATCAGCCAGCTGTAGCGCAGAAAATTGCGCAGCAAACCAAAGTAGCGCGCGCTGACAAAATCCTGCATCGACCCGCTGGCACCGTGGCATCGGTACAGAAATGGCCAGAAGGCTTCTGGCAGAGACCAGTTGTAATGCACGCCGGCAATGGTCTGCATCGGGCGGCCATAGCGCAGGCCCAGGCCGTTGCGGTAGACATATTTGATGCGCGCGCTGTTGGAGGTGCCGTAGTTGGCCAGCGCAATGTCTTTGTCCTCGCCCACCTCGCAGGGCATGGAGCTGGGCCACATCGTCTCGCCGCCCAAGTTCTGCGCGGTGTAGCGGTGAATATCACGCAGGAACGCAAGCGGGAAGTTGGGATCCTGCGAGGGCGGGGTGATGAATTCGAGCAGCGACTCGGCGTAGTCGGTGGTGATCCACGGGTGCGTGAGCTTGGAGCCCAGCGCGCCAGGGTGCGCGGTCTGCGCCAAGTGGCCGAGCGCATCTACACGCAAACACTCTTTTTCAAACCCCCGTGTGATGCCGCTGAGCACCTGGGCGGCCTGCGTGGCCGAAAAAAGCGTGGCAGCATCGCAGCCGGTGAACTTCAACATGAATCGTGTCTCCCCAATCAAAACGGGTCGCAGTATGGCATTTTTTCGCATTTGTCACTGCCGAGCGCCATAATGCGCGCAATCTTCACCCCTATTTCAGCAAGGATTTCTCCATGGCCCTGTTCAGCCAGGATGCACTCAACCCCGGTGTCAAAAAAAGTGAAGTGTTTGGTTGGGCGATGTATGACTTTGCCAACTCCGGCTACACCACAGTGGTGCTAACGGCCGTATTTGCTGCCTATTTTGTCGGTGGCATCGCCAAGGGTGCCGAGTGGGCGACCTTTGCATGGACTGCGGCGTTGAGCATCTCGTACGCCATTGTGATGATCGTCATGCCCGGCCTGGGTGCCTATGCAGATATGCACGCCAGCAAGAAAAAGCTGCTGATGGTCTCCACCGCGCTGTGCGTGGTGGCAACGGCCGCGCTGGCATTCGCAGGGCCGGGCAGCGTGGCGCTGGCGTTTGCGTTGATCGTCATCTCCAACACGTTTTACAGCTTTGGCGAGTCACTCACAGCGTCGTTCCTGCCTGAGCTGGCGCGCCCCGAAGCCTTGGGCAAGGTGAGCGGCTGGGGCTGGAGCTTTGGTTATTTTGGCGGCATGCTGGCATTGGGAATCAGCCTGGGCTATGTGATTTGGGCCGGCAAGCAGGGCATCAGCGCCGACAAGTTTGTACCCGTGACGATGCTGATCACCGCAGCGATTTATGGCACGGCAGCGATGGTCACGTTCAAGCTGCTCAAGGAGCGCGCGGTGCCCCAACCGCAGGCTCAGCAGACCAGTGGGCAAATCGGTGGCGTGAGGGCATCCTTCAAGCAACTCGGCGAGACCTTCCGCCAGGCCCGGCGCTACCAAGACTTCATGAGCCTGCTGCTGTGCGCCGTGTTTTACCAGGGCGGCGTGACGGTGACGATCACCCTGGCGGCGATCTACGCCGAGCAGGTGATCGGCTTTGTGCAAGCGGAGACGATGGTGCTGATTTTTGCGCTGAATTTTGCAGCGGCGGCTGGCGCGTTTGGCTGCGGCTACCTGCAAGACCGCATCGGCCACAAGATGACTTTGGGCATCACGCTCGTCGCGTGGATCGCCACTTGCATCATCGCCGCGTTGACCACCACCAAAGGCGGCTTCTGGTACGCCGCCGCGCTGGCCGGCATCAGCATGGGCAGCAGCCAATCGGTCGGGCGGGCCATGGCGGGCATGTTTGCGCCACCCAAACAGTTGGGCGAGTTCTACGGGCTGTGGACGTTTGCGACCCGCCTGGCCAGCATCATCGGACCGTTAAGCTACGGCATCATTACCTGGGCCACCGGTGGCAACCAGCGCATCGCGATTGCATCCACCGCGATTCTGTTTGCAGTGGGGCTGGTGGTGCTGCAACGCGTGGATGTGGCTCGCGGGCGGGCAGCGGCGGTGGGGGGCGGTTTGAGGTGAGATGTGTAAATGCTATTATATATATAGCTGTTTGTGCAATATATACGAGAGCTAGAGGCCTTTTTGGTTTAAATTTTGGATGATTTTAGCATTTTTGAGTAAAAAATTAACTCACAGGTTAATTTCTACCTGCCCGTGAACATCGGCGTGCGCCGCTCTGCCCAGGCCGCCGCACCTTCCTTGATGTCTTTTGAATCAGTGGTTCTGGCGATATCGGCTTGCAGGGTTTCGATGTTCAAACGGTTGCGCGCAATGGCGTTGAGATTTTTCTTCATACCCAACAGCGCCAGCGGCGCCATGCTGGCCAGCGTGGTCGCCAAGGTATTCACGGCGGCTTGAAGTTGATCTTCGGCCACCAACTGCGTGAGGAAGCCGCATGCGCGCATCTCGTTGGCATCAATCTTTTCGGCGGTTAGAAAAAGGCGCTTGGCGGTGTCCAGCCCCAGACGCGACACGTAGCGCTCCAGCCCGCGTTGGTAGAAGTGCAGGCCCAACCGTGCGGCCGGCATGAACATGTCAGCAGTGGGCGTGCCGATGCGAAAGTCGCAGGCCAGTGCGAGGTCGGTGGCGCCGCCGTACACGCCCCCTTGAATTGCTGCAATCGTCACAGGGCGGCAGTCTTCCACCGCGTTAACCAGCGCGTCAAACGCAATCGCCTGAGTCGATCCGCCCGCCGTGGCAATCTGGTTGATGTCAAAACCGCTGCAAAAATACTTGCCGGTGGATTCAAAGCGCAACACCAGCACCTCGTTGTGCTGGTTGATCGCATCGATATGCGCCGCGATTACATTCAGATCGCCAGGCTCCAGCCGATTGGCTTGCTGCGGGCGGCGCAGCGTGATGGTGGCGACGTGGCCGCAGACGCTCAGATCCGGTGTCATCGCTCAGTCTGCCAGCACATCATTTGCCCAATCACTTTCCATTAATGCCCAGCAACTCGACCTCGAACAGCAAGGTCGCTTTGGGCGGAATTACATTGCCCGCACCGCGCTCGCCGTAGGCGATGCTGGCGGGGCAGGTGAGCTTGGCTTTGCCACCGACTTTCATTCGCTGCACGCCTTCAGTCCAGCACTTGATCACGCCGTTTAACGGGAATTCGATGGCCTCATTGCGTTTGTACGAGCTGTCAAACTCCTTGCCATCGGGAAAGGTGCCGCGGTAATGCACTTTGACTTTGTCGCTCGCAGCCGGGCTGGCACCGGTGCCGTCTTTGAGCGAGCGATAGACCAGGCCTGTCGGTGTGACGACGGCACCTTCTTCTTTGGCAGCAGCAGCCAGTACCGGATCCGCTTGGGCCATGACGGCACCGGCGCTGAACAGTACAGCGGAAAAGAGTACACGGGTAAGAGAATTGAATTTCAAGGGAAACCTCACTAAAAACAGGACGCAGAAGACTACCCCCGTCATTGTCGCAGCACTGCCTTTAGACTCTGGCGTGTAGAAACCTTGTGAAACCAAAAATGACAACATTCGATTTTGACCTCTTTGTGATTGGCGGCGGCAGCGGTGGTGTGCGCGCCGCACGAATGTCGGCCGCGCGGGGGGCGCGTGTGGCGATGGCCGAGGCGGGCGGCACGGCCATGCTGGGCGGCACCTGCGTCAACATGGGTTGCATCCCCAAAAAGCTCTACTCGTATGCCGCGCACTTTGCCGAGAGCTTCGAAGAGTCGCATGGCTTTGGCTGGGAGGGTGCAGCACCTACGCTGAACTGGACTACGCTCAAAACGAATCGCAGAAACGAGCTGTCGCGCCTCAACGGCGTTTACCTCAATATGCTCAATGGCGCTGGCGTGAAGGTGATCAACGGTTTCGCCACGCTGGTCGATGCCCACACGGTCGAGATCGATGGCTCTCGCCACACCGCCAGGAGCATTCTGGTTGCCACGGGCGGAACGCCCAGCGTGCCGCACTTCCAGGGGCGTGAGCACGTCGTCACGTCCAACGAGATGTTTGACTTGGAGCCCTTCCCCAAGCGCCTGCTGGTGGTGGGTGGCGGCTATATTGCGTGCGAATTCGCCTCCATCTTCAACGGCCTGGGCGCCAAGGTCACCCAGCTTTACCGGGGCGAATTGGTGCTGCGCGGTTTTGATGACGAGGTGCGGGCGTTTTTGAGCGGCGAAATGGTCAAGGCGGGTATTGATTTGCGTTTGGGGTGTGATGTTGTCGCTGTTTCCAAATCGGCTGATGGCTTGCACGTCACCATCAACAGCGGCGAAGTCATCGTTGCCGATACAGTGCTTTACGCTACAGGCCGCGTGCCCAATGTCCGTGGCATGGGGTTGGAGGCGCTCGGTATTAATCAAGGCAAAGACGACGCCATCGTGGTCAATGACGACTACCAAACCAATGTGCCATCGATCTTCGCATTGGGCGATGTGACGGCGCGAGTGCAGCTTACGCCAGTTGCTTTGGGCGAGGCCATGGTGCTGGTGGATTGCCTGTTTGGCGCACAGGCGGGCAAGTCCAAACGCAGCATGAGCTATGACTTCATCCCCACAGCGGTGTTCACGCATCCAAATATTGGAACCGTGGGGCACTCGGAAGCGGATGCACGTGAAAAGTTTGGCAATGTCACCGTGTTTAAAAGCGAGTTCAAAGCTCTCAAACACACGCTAAGCGGCAGTACCGAGCGCACGCTGATGAAGCTGATTGTTGAAGATGCGACGGATCGCGTGGTCGGCCTGCACATGGTGGGTGCGGACGCGGGTGAGATTGTGCAGGGCTTTGCGGTGGCGATGAAAGCCGGTGCTACCAAGGCTGCGTTCGATGCCACGATTGGCATTCACCCCACGGCTGCGGAGGAGTTTGTGACGATGCGCGAGCCGGTGGTCAGGGTCATGGCAAAGACTGACGCAGAGCCCATCGACACGGATTGATCTACTGCGACCGCGACCGTCGCCGATCAATGTGGACTGCACTTTTGCGCGTTGCATTGGTGACAGGGTAGGTCACAGATACATCCCGCACGCAGCCCAGATTTGGCAGCAGCTCAGCGATGCGCTTGACTTTTGCCCATGAGCCTGTACAGACCAAGGACAATACAAGTCATGCCCTACCTTCCCACCTTCATCGCCCCGTCCCGCTTCACCGATCCCGCTGCCGCCCTGGCAAAAGCACGGGAGATTTACGATGCCAGCCTGAACCACCTCCGCAGCGCGATGCAACGCTATGTGGCAGGAGAGACGCTGCCGGGCAACGTGCGCGCATGCTACCCGTTTGTGCGAGTGCAGACTGACACCGTGGCGCGGCGCAACACGCTTGAGAGTTCGCACCTGAGTTATGGCTTTGTAGCCGGGCCGGGGCGGTTTGAGACCACGCTGACGCGACCGGATTTGTATGCCGACTATTACCTTGAGCAGTTTCGCCTGCTGATTGAAAACCACCAGGTGGAGCTGGAGGTGGGCACCAGCACGCAGCCGATCCCGGTGCATTTTTCGTTCGCCGAGCATGACCATATTGAAGGCAGCTTGACCCCCGCGCGCCGCCAGTTGATGCGCGATGTGTTTGACCTGCCCGATCTCGCGGCCATGGACGACGGTATTGCCAACGGCACCTACACCAGCCGTCCCGGCGAAGCGCAGCCGCTGTCGCTTTTCACCGCGCCGCGCGTGGACTATTCGCTGCACCGCCTGCGGCACTACACCGGCACAGCGCCCGAGCATTTTCAGAACTTTGTGCTGTTCACCAATTACCAGTTTTACATTGACGAGTTCGTGCGCATGGGGCACGGGGCGATGAATGACGCGGCCAGCGAATACCTCGCGTTTGTGGAGCCGGGCAATGTGATCACGCGTCGGGTCGGCACCTTGGTGCAGGCTGGCGATGAGCTCGGAAAGGAGCCGCCGCGCCTGCCGCAAATGCCAGGCTACCACCTGGTGCGGGGGGACAACAGCGGCATCACCATGGTCAACATCGGTGTCGGCCCGGCCAATGCCAAGACCATCACCGATCACATTGCCGTGCTGCGCCCGCATGCCTGGATCATGCTGGGGCATTGCGCGGGTTTGCGCAACAACCAGCAACTGGGCGACTACGTGCTGGCACACGGCTACGTCCGTGAAGACCATGTGCTGGACGAAGAGCTGCCACTGTGGGTGCCGATTCCCGCGCTGGCCGAGATTCAAGTGGCGCTGGAAGACGCCGTGAAAGATGTGACGCAGATGAGCGGCCCGGAGCTCAAGCGCATCATGCGCACCGGCACCGTGGCCAGCACTGATAACCGCACCTGGGAGTTGCTGCCCGACAATGGCCCGCAGCGGCGCTTCAGCCAAAGCCGGGCCGTTGCGCTGGACATGGAGAGCGCGACGATTGCAGCCAACGGTTTTCGCTTCCGGGTGCCGTATGGAACTTTGCTGTGTGTGAGCGACAAGCCATTGCACGGCGAGATAAAGCTGCCGGGGATGGCGAATCATTTTTACCGTGAGCGGGTAGACCAGCACCTGCGCATTGGCATTCGCGCCGTGGAGTTG
>JANOTE010000043.1:0-2253 GCA_031416195.1 Rhodoferax sp. | reverse complement strand
GGCGACACTGGCAACTTCGGCGCGCGCGGCAATCCACAAAACGCCAGCACCGGCCCAGATCATCGCCAGGCGGTAGCCGGTCTGGTACGAGGCAGCCAACGCGGCCTGGCGCTGCGCGTCGGCGGATTCGATGCGGTAGGCATCCAGCGCGATATCCTGCGTGGCCGAGCCAAAAGCCACCGCCAATGCGCCCCACACGACCGGGCTCAGCGCCATCTTCGGGTCGTTGAATGACATGGCCACCAGCCCGGCCATGATGCAGATTTGTGACAACAGCAACCAACTGCGTCGGCGGCCCAGCCATCGCGTGACCAGCGGGATTGGCAGACGATCCACCAGGGGCGCCCAAACCCACTTAAAACCGTAAGCCAGGCCGACCCAGCTCAGGTAACCAATGGTGGTGCGGTCAATGCCGGCCTCGCGCAGCCAGAAGCTCAACGTCCCCAAAACCAATAGCAGGGGCAGCCCGGCGGAGAAGCCCAGCAGCAGCATACGCAGCGTGGCGGGCTCCAAATAAACCAGAAAGGTTTCGCGCCAGGTGGGCTTCGTCACTGCAGGGTTTGTCGGCGCAATTGAGCTGCTATCCGTTACGGGCATCGTCATGCGGGAATAATACGCGCTGGCTCAACTGCACTGGGAGGTCTGAAGATGAAATTGAATCTGAATCTGCCGACGAAATGGGGCTCAGGCATCGCCGTGGCAGCAGCGCTGCTGGCATCGCCCGCTGCGGTATTGAACGCTGTGGCGCGCGAAGGTGTCGAGATGCGTGGTACATCCGTGCTGGCCAGGCTGGTGCCTGCCGAGGACGTGGAGCGTTCTGCCGCAGCGCAATATGCGCAAATGATGCAAGAGGCCAACGCTAAAAAAGCGCTGGCTCCCAAAGAGAACCCGCAGCTGATACGGCTGCGCGCCATCGCCACCAAGATCATCCCGTTTTCGATGGAGTGGAACGACCGTGCCAAAGGCTGGAAATGGGAGGTCAACCTGATCGGCTCGAACCAGATCAATGCCTTTTGCATGCCCGGCGGCAAGATCGCGTTTTACACCGGCATTTTGGAGCAGCTCAAGCTGACCGATGACGAGGTCGCCATGATCATGGGCCATGAGATCGCCCACGCGTTGCGTGAACACGCGCGCGAGCGCATCGGAAAAAGCGCAGCCACCAACATTGGTGCAGGGGTGCTCAGCCAGCTCTTCGGCTTGGGGCATGTAGGCCAGACGCTGACCAACTACGGCGCGCAGTTGCTCACACTGCAGTTCAGCCGTGAAGACGAGTCAGAGTCCGACTTGGTCGGAATGGAGCTGGCCGCGCGCGCTGGATACGACCCGCGCGCCGCTGTCAGCCTTTGGCAAAAGATGGGTGCCGCCAGCAAAGGCGCACCGCCGCAGTGGCTGTCGACCCACCCTTCAGGCACGACACGCATTGCCGAAATCGAGGCCAATTTGCCCAGGGTCATGCCGCTTTATGAGAAGGCAAGGCGCAATTAGTGCCAGGTTGAAGCGCTTGGGCAGCGGGCAATCGTTGCTCCTTATGTTCGCTATCGAACAAACAGGCGCACCATGAAGTGCTGAAATCCTCCAACTGGCGTGTGTTCAATGCCCCTCGTTGAGGGTCGGCACCGCAAAGGAGTTTGCTATGTACATCGGTGCTGGAGCCATATTGGTCATTATTCTTCTGTTCATCTTCTTTCGATAATCGTCGAGTTGTCCAAGCCCTGCATCACGCGTGGCTACGCATCAAATAGCGTACTCAATCGTGATCGGCGCGTGGTCTGAGAACTTCAGTTCCTTGTAGATGGCTTCGCGCCGCGCAAACGCCGCCAGCGCAGGGGTCGCCAAGTGATAGTCCAACCGCCACCCAACATTGTTGGCATAGGCTTGGCCGCGCGCACTCCACCAGGTGTAGGCGGTGCCTGTTGTCGTTGGCTGGAGCCTGCGATAGACATCAATCACCCCACCCTCATCCAAAAGTTTGGTGACCCAAGCGCGCTCCTCAGGCGTGAAACCAGAGTTTTTCTGGTTACTTTGCCAATTTTTCAGATCGATCTGTTTGTGGGCGATATTCACGTCGCCACACAGTATGAACTCGCGGCTCTGCTTCAACGCCATCAAGTGCGGGTAAAACTCTGCCAGAAACCGGAATTTGGCAAGTTGGCGTTCTTCGCCCGATGAACCACTGGGAAAATAGGCGCTGATGATGGACATCTTGACCTTCGGGGTATCAAACCGCAGCTCAATGTAGCGGCCTTCCGC
>JANOTE010000042.1:0-17631 GCA_031416195.1 Rhodoferax sp. | reverse complement strand
CGCATGCCCGCCTACATGGTGCCGTCTGCCATCGAGATCGTCCAAGGGCCGCTGCCACGCAACCCGAACGGCAAAATTGATCGAAAATTGCTGGCGACCGACTGGGTGGCCCGGCGTGAAGCTTGATCAACCACTCACTTTGCCAATCTACTTGAGAGCCAATTTATGACCGTAGCCGAGCGCAGATTGCCCGTGCATGCGCCGATGGATCAATTTCGCGTGGAAAAAGGCGAATTGATCGTGGGCGGTGAGCGCCTGTCGCTGCTCGCCGCCCGTGTTGGCCAAACGCCGTTTTACGCCTACGACCGCTCGTTGTTGCGCGAGCGCGTGGCCGAGCTTCGCGCCGCGCTACCGCCAGCCGTCAAGCTGCATTACGCGATGAAGGCGAATCCGATGCCTGCCGTTGTGGGCTTCATGGCCGGCTTGGTGGATGGCATTGATGTCGCTTCCGCCGGCGAGCTCAAAGTGGCGCTGGACTGCGGGGCTAACCCGCGGGAGGTGAGCTTCGCAGGGCCGGGCAAGCGCGATGCCGAGCTGCGTCAGGCGGTGGCATCCAGGGTGTTGATCAATGTGGAGTCGTTTCGTGAAGTCGGCGTGCTGCAGGCGGTATCGCAAGAGATTGGCCTGCCCGCAAGGGTTGCAGTGAGAGTGAACCCTGACTTCGAGCTTAAGGGCTCGGGCATGAAAATGGGTGGCGGCCCCAAGCAATTCGGTGTAGACACCGAGCAGATGCCCGAACTGCTGGCCAAGATTGGCCGAGCAGGCTTGGCGTTTGAGGGCTTCCATTTGTTTGCAGGTTCGCAGAATTTACGTCCTGAATCAATTTGCGAAGCGCAGCAAAAATCGTTTGATTTGGCCGTTCGCCTGGCCCAGGATGCGCCACTGCCGGTGAAGTTTTTGAACCTGGGCGGCGGTTTTGGCATTCCGTACTTTCCGGGCGAGCAGCGGTTTGACCTGTCACCCATCGGCGACAACTTGAGCGAGCTGTTAAACCGCGCCAAAACCGAGCTGCCCCACGCCGAGTTTGTGATCGAGCTGGGCCGCTATCTGGTGGGCGAAGCGGGTGTTTACGTGGCGCGGGTGGTCGATCGCAAAGTCTCGCGCGGCCAGGTCTATCTGGTGACTGACGGCGGGCTGCACCATCATCTGTCGGCATCAGGCAACTTCGGTCAGGTGGTGCGCAAAAACTACCCCGTGACCATCAGTCAGACAGTAGCTTCTGGCGAGCGGGAAGTGTCATCCGTGGTCGGCCCGCTGTGTACGCCGCTGGATCTATTGGCAGATCGGATGAATTTGCCTGTGGCGCAGGTGGGCGATTTGGCGGTGGTGTTCCAGTCAGGGGCCTACGGCATCAGCGCCAGTCCGCAAGGGTTTTTGGGGCATCCGGCCTGTGTGGAGTTACTGGTTTGATCAGACTGGCAACCTGCCGCTGAGCGTATTGTAGATATAAATATAATAGCTATTTATGCAATATGTACGAGGGCTAGAGCATTAAATGATTGTTAAAATCGATAATTTTCGTGCTTTTGGCTTAAATATTAACTCCCAGGTTAATTTTAGTTGATATTCGCGGGTATTCAGGCGCCCAGCCGCAAGCTCGCGTGTTGGATGGTGGTGCTGATCTGTATGGCCTGTGGCCTCGGCTTGGCTTGGCATCACCCGCTTTGGCCCACCCTGGCGTTGGCGCTGCTTTACATCTGGGTGGTGGTGGTGGTCTGGCGACCGTGGTTGTGGCTTTTCTTCGTCCCGGCTTGCCTGCCCTTTTTGAATTTCTGGCCGTGGACGGGCTGGCAGGCTTTTGACGAATTTGACCTGCTGCTGCTGGGCGCGCTGGCAGGCGGCTACGCGCGCAGCGCGGTTCGGGGCCGCGCGCAGCGGGCTCTCGCTGTCAACCCACCGCAAGCAACTAACGCACTGACTTTCAGGGGGCTGCTGGTGGCGCTGACGGTGGCGACTGCGGCATCGCTGATGCTCGGGCTGATTGACGCGGGCCTGTTTGACGACAAGGTTGACGCGTCATACACAGCCAGCCAGGCGCTCAGTTATGAATCGGTCTGGAACGTGTTGCGCATCGCCAAAAGCCTCGTTTTTGCGTTACTTTTTGCACCGCTACTGGCCGCTCAGTTGCAAACCGAGGCCACCCGGCTTCGCGCGCAGCGGCTGTTTGCCAGCGGCATGCTGGTGGGTTTGGCGGTGGTGAGCTTGGTCGCGCTTTGGGAGCGCGCGGCCTACCCCGGCTTGTTGGAGTTTTCAACCCGCTACCGTACGACGGCCCTCTTTTGGGAGATGCACGTGGGCGGCGCGGCGATTGATGCCTATCTGGTGATTGCCACGCCGTTTCTGGGCTGGGCGTTGTGGTCCACCCGCAGCCCGGCGCTATGGGCCGTTTTGGCGATGCTGTCGGTATTGACCTGCTATGCCGTTCTTACCACCTTCTCCCGGGGTGTTTACCTGGCGGTGCTGGTGCCGTTGATGCTGATGGCACTGGGCGCCTGGGCACGCCAGCGTCGCTTTAGTCTGCGCCACGCAACCACCAGGGCGGCGATGCGAGTCGGTGGCTATGGTTGGCGCGGCAATGCCGGGCTGGCGCTGGCGCTGTTGTTGGCATCCGAAGTGCTTGGCGTCGTCTTGGGGGGCACGTTCGTGACGGAGCGCTTGGCCAGCGTGCAAGAGGACTTGGACAGCCGTATCGTGCACTGGACGCGGGGCCTCAATCTGCTGGAGACTCCACTGGATTGGGCTTTTGGCAAGGGCTTGGGCCGCCTGCCGGCTAGTTACGCCCAAATCAGCCCAGAAACCGAGTTTTCTGGCCGTGTTCGGCTGAGCAGCCGCGAGCAACCTGGCCCGCCTGTCGCCGGCGCGACCCGTGAAGGTGTCTCGTCACAGCCCGTTCAAGGTGCCAGCTCCTACCAAATCACGCTGACCGGCCCGGCATCCAATCCCGAACTCGGCGGCCTGTTTTCATTGACGCAGGGTGTCGATTACTCAAAAGTCGCGGTTTATTCGGTCAGTCTGCGTGTACGCGCGAAAACCGAGTCCGACGTGCGCCTGACGGTGTGCGAAAAACACCTGATCTACGAGGCAAACTGCCACTATCGGTTCATCAAAATCCGCCCGATGCCCGACGGTCAATGGCAGACGCTGACGATTGCGCTGCGAGGCCGGCCACAGGGGCAAAGCACCGGATCTTTGCCGCGCTTTGGCGTGTTTTCAATCTCCGTGATCAATGCGCAAGGTGTCTTGACGCTGCAAAAAGTCGGACTGAATAGCACGCTGGGCGGCGTTGGCGGCAAGGAAATTCTTAAGAACAGTGATTTTTCCCACGGTCTGTCAAGCTGGTTTTCCTCGTCGCAAAGCTACTACCTGCCGTGGCACATTGATAATGTCTATCTAGAGTTGCTGATTGAGCGCGGCTTGCTCGGGATGATGCTGATGGCGGGTTGGGTCTGGCTGGCGCTGACCGGCATGGTTCAAAATCCCCGGGCAGACACAAACCTTGCACGCTACCTGTGGGCCTCGCTGGTGGGGGCGGCAATGATTGGCTTGGTCAGCAGTTGGATGGATGTGCCGCGACTCGCGTTTCTTGTCTTCTTGCTGTTGTTTTTCTCGGTTCAAATGAGCCTTGGCGAGGCTCGCAATGCGCCTGTTGTTGGAAAAAAATGAATGAGGTTTTGCAGGGAGTTTGCCCCATTGCGGATCCTCGAAATCGGTTCAAATCAGCGCAAATCCAGCGTGTACCGTCGATAAAATAGGGAGAAGGTTTTTTGTTCGCCACCGTCACTTTCAATGTGCCACCCCAACACTGCGCCTGGCGCTCGGAAACCACGGCGTGATCAAAATATTCAACCATTACTTAAGCAGGCGCACGGTTTTGCAGGTGTTGCTGGATTTGGGGCTGGTCTCGGGTACGCTCATCCTGTCGATCATGTCGCAGGTGCGGGACATCGGCTCAGGGCTGACACTGGCCGTCACTAGCTCGCTGCTGCTGGCGGTAGGCATGCTGGCCATCAACTCGGGGCTGGGCTTTTACCAGCGGGTACACAGCCGCTCGGTCGGGCAGTCGCGATCCCGCGCCGTGCTGTCGCTGATCATGACGCTGGCACTGGCCTACGCCATTTTCAGTATCGTGCCCCTGCAGTGGACTGATCGCAAAACCTTCGCCATGGTGGTCTCAGCCTGCATCATGCTGGTGCTGGCACATCGCGTTTACGCGGCGCACTCCAGCACGCAGTCGATGGTGCGCCAGCGGATTTTGATTTTTGGCACGGGCACGCGGGCCAAGCTGGTGGGGCGCTCCTTGAAAAAATCCGACCCCAGCGTTGACCTGGTCGGTTACTTCGCTGGTCCCAACGAAGCGGTGACCGAGGTCTCTGCCTGGGGCGTTTTGACGCCCGACAAATCGCTGACTGACATCGTGATCGACGAGCAGGTGGACGAAATCGTCGTCGCGCTGGCCGAGCGCCGTGGCGGCAGCATGCCCCTGCGCGAGCTGCTGGACTGCAAGCTGCACGGTGTGCGTGTGGTGGACATTGCCACCCACTTTGAAAAAACACTGGGTCAAATCCGGCTGGACTCGGTCAACGCCGGCTGGCTCATTTTTGGCGAAGGCTTCAATCAGGGTCTGCTTCGAACCTTCGTCAAACGCGTTTTTGACATTGTTTTTGCCACCGCGTTGATCATTCTTTCTGCTCCCGTCATGCTGATCACCGGCATACTCATTCTGCTGGAGAGCGGTGGGCCTATGCTGTATCTGCAGGAGCGCGTGGGCCTGAACGGACGGCTGTTCAGCGTCGTGAAGTTTCGCAGTATGCGCACCGATGCTGAAAAAGATGGCACACCGCGCTGGGCCACTGTGCAGGACGATCGCGTCACCCGCGTCGGCCGCATCATCCGCAAGCTGCGCATTGACGAGCTGCCGCAACTGGTATCGGTGCTCAGCGGCGACATGAGTCTGGTCGGCCCGCGTCCCGAGCGCGCCTTCTTCGTCGACAAACTCACCCAGGAAATTCCCTATTACGCCGTGCGCCTGAGCGTCAAGCCCGGCCTTACAGGCTGGGCACAGGTGCGTTACCACTACGGGGCCACCATGGAAGACTCTGCCGAGAAGCTTCAATACGACCTGTACTACGTCAAAAACCACACTTGGTTTTTGGACTTGGTAGTGCTGTTTGAGACTGTCGGCGTGGTATTGACGGGCAAGGGTGCGCAGTAGCGTCAGGCCCGCAGTATGGAGAGCGCAACCGCCTCGCTGACAGCCTGGAGTTTTGGGCTGGTGGGAGTCGCCTACTTGGCGCTTGCACTTCGTTTGCTGGTTCTGGGATACGGTAAAACGCCGTTGGATGGACCCCGTGTGTCGCTGCTGTGTGCGGTGTTTTTTAGCTCGCTCTGGGGTTGGTTGACGCTGGCTTTTTTAACCACCGGCCTGGCACTGTTGGCGCTATTGGGCGAACTGGCCGATTTGCTTCGGTATGCAGCGTGGTACACGTTTTTGCTGCTGGTTTTCAGAAGCAACCGCGATGGCGTGATGCCTGCGGGCAACCGAGCAATGCCTGACAGTAACCGACTAATGCCTGACGGCATGGGCTGGATGGTGCCTTTTGCCGTGCTGCTAATTACGTTTGGGCTGTTTGCACGGCTCTCTGCTGTGCTGGGTTTCGGCGCACCTGCAGAGGCTTACCGCTTGGTGCTTTTCAGCTCTATGGCCTTGCCACTTTTTGTTTTGATGCTGGTCGAGCAGCTCTTTCGCAATGTGACCGAGGACTCGCGCTGGAACGTCAAACCGCTCTGTCTGGCCCTGGCCGGCGCAGCGCTGTTTGATCTGTACCTCTATTCGCAGGCAGTGCTGTTCAACAGCGTCGATACCGATGCGGTCAGCATCCGCGGGGCGGTACACACGCTGATGGTGCCGCTGCTGCTCTTGGCCAGTACCCGGCGCAGTGACTGGATCGCAAAAATTCAGGTCTCGCGAAAAGCCGCATTCCATTCGGCCACGCTGCTGATTGCTGGTATTTACCTGATTTTTGTATCGGGTGTTGGGTATTACGTGCGCTACTTCGGGGGCGAGTGGGGCCGTGCGCTGCAACTGGCGCTGGTGTTCTTTGGCTTGTTGATGCTCATCATTCTGGCGTTGTCGGGCACGGTACGCGCCAAACTGCGGGTGTTGGTGGGCAAGCACTTTTTCCGGTACCGCTACGACTACCGGGAAGAGTGGCTGCGGTTCACCAAGACGCTTTCCAGCCAGAACTCTCCCCAGGAAATGGGGCAGCAGGTGGTGCGTGGCCTAGCCGATCTGCTGGAGAGCCCAGGCGGCGGCTTGTGGATGAGAAACCGGGGCGAGTCGAGCTTCAGCCAAACTGCCCGCTGGAACCTGGCACAGGCGCTGGACAAGGAAGATTCAAACTCCACGTTGTGCCAATTCATGGTGTCCAGCGGCTGGGTCATCAACCTCGAAGAATACCGATCATCGCCGCGCCGCTACGGCCAGCTTGCGCTGCCCGCTTGGCTGCAGGAGATTGAACAGGCCTGGCTGATCGTGCCACTGAATGTGGGTGAGGAGATGATTGGGTTCGTGGTGCTGGCCCGGGCCAGAGCGCGCCTGGAGGTGAATTGGGAGGTCAATGATCTGCTCAAAACCGCAGGTCGGCAAGCCGCCAGTTTTCTGGCCCAAATGCAGGCCACTGAAGCATTGCTGGAAGTTCGCAAGTTTGATGCCTTCAACCGAATGTCGGCCTTCGTGGTACACGATTTGAAGAACATCGTGACACAGCTTTCTTTGATGATGAAAAATGCGCAGCGGCACAGCCAAAACCCTGAGTTTCAGCAGGACATGCTGTTGACGGTTGAAAACTCACTGGATCGCATGCGCCAGTTGATGCTGCAACTGCGCGAAGGGGCCACGCCAAGCGGGACTACCGTGGGGGTCAACCTGAGTGAAATTGTGGCTCGTATTGAAGCCACTGCCGCAGGCCGGGGGCGCAAGCTCGAAGTTGAAATCATTCATCGCATTGGCACCCGGGGCCATGAGGAGCGGCTGGAGCGCATCATCGGCCATGTGGTTC
The DNA here is from genome assembly GCA_031416195.1 of Rhodoferax sp. Lineage (GTDB taxonomy): Bacteria > Pseudomonadota > Gammaproteobacteria > Burkholderiales > Burkholderiaceae_C > JANYCG01. Next base: position 10,573 of record JANOTE010000042.1, on the reverse strand, counting down.
AAAACGCGTTTGACGCCACAGCAGCGACCGGTCGGGTACGGTTGTCGCTGGGCCGCCGGGGTGGTCAAGCGCGGATTGAAGTGGCAGACACGGGGCAGGGCATGTCCCCGCAATTTATCCGTGATCGGTTGTTCAAGCCCTTTCAGACCACCAAACAGGCCGGCATGGGAATCGGTGCCTATGAGAGTTTTCAGTACGTTCAGGAGCTTGGCGGAAAAATTGAAGTCGACAGCGAGCTCAACCAGGGAACCAAGGTCACAATACTGCTGCCGCTCTTTGAGCTTCGAGATGAGTCGGACTTGCATATGCTGGAACCTCAATGACTTCTGAAAAAATGCGTTCCCTGCTGATCGTCGAGGACGACCTGGCGTTGCAAAAGCAAATCAAATGGTCGCTGGATCAGTTTGACGCGGTCACCGCCGATGACCGCGAAAGCGCGCTCGTGCAGTTGCGCCGGCATAACCCGGCAGTCGTCACGATGGATTTGGGTCTACCGCCCGATGCCGATTCTGTCTCTGAAGGCTTCAAGCTGCTGGAGCAGATTTTGGCGGCTGCGCCAGACACCAAAGTCATCGTGCTGACCGGCCAGAACGACCAAGCGAACGCTTTGCGCGCGGTGGCATTGGGTGCTTATGACTTCTTTGCCAAACCGTTCGAGCCGGAGATGCTGAACCTGACGATTGACCGCGCCTTTCGGCTGTTTGAGTTGCAGCGGGAAAACAAGCGTTTGCAGACTTTGCAGCCGCCCGATGCCTTGGCGGGGTTGATGACGCGTGACCCAGACATGCTGAAAGTCTGCCGCACGATTGAAAAAGTGGCCACCAGCAACGCCACGGTGATGCTGTTGGGGGAAAGCGGCACGGGCAAAGAGGTGCTGGCGCGCGGCCTGCATCAATTGTCGCCCCGGCGCGGTGGCAAGTTTGTGGCCATCAACTGCGCCGCCATTCCTGAAAATCTCCTCGAAAGCGAGCTGTTTGGCTACGAAAAAGGGGCCTTCACGGGCGCTGCGAAAACAACACTCGGCAAGATCGAGATGGCCAGTGGTGGCACGCTGATGCTGGATGAAATTGGCGACCTGCCGTTCCCGCTGCAGGCCAAGCTGTTGAGGTTTTTGCAGGAGCGAACGATTGAGCGCGTGGGCGGCCGTCAGGAAATCCCGGTGGACGTGCGGATCGTCTGCGCCACCCACCAAGACCTCAAGGCCTTGAGCAAAGAGAGCCGTTTCAGGGAAGACTTGTACTACCGACTGGCCGAAATTGTGATTAATATTCCCCCTTTGCGGGCGCGAGTGGGCGACCCGGCGTTGCTGGCGCATGCGTTTGTACGGCGTTTTTCACAGGAACAAAATCGCGGGTCGATGACTCTGGGCGAAGAGGCGATTCGCGCGATCGAAGCTCACCCGTGGCCTGGCAATATCAGGGAGCTGGAAAACTGTATCAAACGCGCGGTCATCATGGTCGATGGAAGTCAAATTGCCGCGCAGGATATCGGGTTGGACACGTTTGAACTGGATCAGTCTGAAAACCCGTTCGATTTGCGCACCATTCGCGATAAAGCTGAAAAGAATGCCATCATTTCGGTCATGGGCCACGTCAACGGAAACGTCGTTAAAGCAGCCGAAATATTGGGTGTGAGCCGCCCTACGCTATACGACATGATGCATCGGCTGGGATTGAAGTAGTCATTCCAAATTTGAGTGCATTGTTTGAGGAGGAAAAAATCATGATGAAAATGTCAGCAGTCAATCCCATGAGCCGCAGCGGCATGTCAAAACATGCGGTGGTCATTGCAGCAGTGACGCTGTCCCTGTTCTTCACAGGTTGCGGCGGCGGCAGTACCGACTCGATGTTGACATCGGCCAAAGAATACCTGGCTAAAAACGACAACAAGGCCGCCGTCATCCAGATCAAGAATGCGCTTCAAAAGAATCCCGATTCACCTGAAGGGCGGTTTTTGCTGGGGTCGGCACTTCTTAAAGCGGGCGATGTCGCCAACGCAGAAGCCGAGTTCAGAAAAGCGCTTGCGCTCAAGTATTCGCCCGATCAACTGGTGCCCGAGTTGGCGCGGGCGATGCTTTCAACCCGCCAATACAAAAAGCTGACCGACGAGTTCTCCAGCACCGTGTTGACCGCGCCGCGCGCCCAAGCTGAACTGCAGGTCATTTTGGCAAGTGCCCACTCTGAGCAGGGCAACAAAGACCTGTACCAGGCAGCCCTGGCTGCGGCACTCGCTGCCGAGCCGGGGTTTGCCCCGGCCCTGACCATGCAAGCGCGCCAAAAGGCGGTGGTCAAGGATTTTGATGGAGCGCTTGCACTTGCCGACGAAGTCATCGCCAAAACCCCAACCAGCGCCGATGCCTGGAAGCTCAAGGGTGACATCCTCTACTTCATCAAAAATCAACCCAAAGAAGCACTGCTTGCTTACCGCAAGGTGGTCGAGATCAGGCCGGAGTTGATTTTGGGGCAATCCAGCGTGTTGTCGGTGTTGCTGGGGATGGGCGATCTGGATGAGGCGGCCAAGCAGCTCGAAGCACTGAAAAAGCTGTCACCCAACCATCCGCAAACAAAATACTTTCAAACGCAACTGGCCTATCAGAAACGTGATTTCAAAGCGGCGCGTGAGTCCGCCCAGCAATTGCTGCGCATCGTGCCAGACAATCCAAGAGCCATGCAACTGGCCGGGGTTGTAGAGTTTCAACTCAACGCCTTGCTGCAAGCCGAAGCGTTGCTCAGCAAAGCCGTAGCGGCTGCACCTGATCTCGTGCTGGCCCGCAGAATCTTGGTGATGACTTACCTGCGCTCCGGGCAAGCCGCCAAGGCATTGGCAACTTTGAACCAGGGAATCGCCAAAGGCTTCGTGGATCCTGAAATCAACACCGTTGCAGGGGAGGTCTACCTGCAAAACGGAGATGTCAAGAAAGCCGAAGAGTACTTTGCCAAGGCGCTCAAACTTGCGCCAACCGATGGTAGAAAGCGCACTTCACTGGCGCTGACGCAGATAATCGGCGGCAATGTGGACTCGGCGTTTGGCGAGCTTCAGGACATCGCGTCGTCCGATTCAGGTGTCACCGCCGACATGGCCCTGATCAGCGCGCACCTAAGACGTGGCGAGCTCGACAAAGCCCTGGTCGCAATTGACGGTTTGGAGAAAAAACAACCGGACAAACCGTTGGCTGCCAATTTGCGCGGTCGAACCTTGCTTGCCAAAAAAGACATAGCGGGTGCCCGCAAGAGCTTCGAGCGCGCTTTGACCATTGATCCCCTGTTTTTCCCGGCGGTGGCGAGCCTTGCCAATCTTGACATCGCTGACAAAAAGCCGGAAGATGCTAAAAAGCGCTTCGAAGCGGTGCTGGCTCAAAACCCCAAAAACAGCCAAGCCCTGCTGGCAATTGCCGAGATCGCTGCCCGCAGCAACGCCTCAAAAGAAGAAGTTGCGGCATTGATCAACAAAGCCATTGATGCCACTCCAACCGAGGCGATTCCGCGTTTGCTGCTGATTGAGTACCACCTGGGTCACAAAGATCTCAAGCAGGCGATGTCCGTTGCACAAAACGCCTTGACCGCGCTGCCAGACAGCCCTGAGGTGATGGAAGCGCTGGGGCGGGTTCAGTTGCAGTCGGGTGAGCAAAACCAGGCACTTACAAGCTTCAACAAACTCGCTGCCATGCAACCGCTGCTGCCCAAACCGCAGCTGCTATTGGCCGAAGCACAATTGGCAGCTAAAAACAAAGACGGTGCCGCCCAAAACCTGCGCCGGGCACTGGACATCAAACCAGACTTGATTGAAGCGCAGCGCGGTCTGATCATGCTCTACCTGGACGCAAAAAAATACCCAGAAGCGGTGAGCATTGCGCACACGGTGCAAACGCAGCGCCCGAAAGAGGCCATCGGCTATATTCTGCAAGGCGATGTCGCCTCCGCGCAGAAGAAATGGGATGATGCCGCCACCGCTTTCAAAGCGGGTTTGAAAGCAGCCCCATCGTCCGAGCTGGCAATCAAGTTGCACGCCATCATAACGGCCAGCGGCAAGGCGGCAGATGCTGACAAATTCTCAGCGGCGTGGGTCAAAGACCATGCCAGCGATGCAGCATTCCAGTTCTACCTGGGCGATTTTGCGATTGCAAAAAAGGACTATGCGGTGGCCGAAAAGAGCTACAGCGCGGTGGTCAAAATACAGCCTACCAACGCAGCCGCACTGAACAATCTGGCCTGGGTGACTGGCAAGTTGAACAAGCCCGGTGCCATCGAGTTCGCAGAAAAAGCCAACACGCTGGCCCCCAACCAGCCCGCGTTAATGGACACATTGGCCATGCTGCTGTCGGACAAAAATGACTACGCGAAAGCCTTGGAGTGGCAAACCAAAGTCGTCGCCGCGCAACCGCAAAACCCGCTGTTCAAGCTGAACTTGGCGAAAATTCACATCAGCGGCGGCAAGAAGGATTTGGCGAGGAAAGAGTTGGATGAGTTGGTCAAGCTCGGCGACAAATTTGCCGGGCAGGCGGAAGTTGCAGGGTTGATCAAGAGCCTGTAACGCTGCCGAATAAGCTGTCGATTTTATTTACACTTAAACTGTCATGAGTTTGAAATAGTGCAAAAATCTGATAGAAAACAACAGTCTTGTTCTTTCGGCACGAAAAATGCTTTATCTGTAGTTAAGTCCGAGTTACAAATGTAAACAGAATTTAGTGAGGTTAAGTTATGAGCGACATTGACAATTCATCAAGCGCGCGCGACAGCACGGCGGATGTCGAACGTGCGCAAGGTCGCTACGGTTCTGACGCGGCATTTGTGGCACGGCGTCGCCAATTGGCCAAGCTGGGTTTTGGCGCGCCCGTTTTGGCAACGCTTGCCAGTCGGCCGGTCTTCGCCGGGCAATGTCTTTCCAACATGATGTCGGGCAACCTCTCCCATCCAAACCGTGGAAATTGCGCAAAAGGCTGGAGTCCGGGTGGCTGGGGTCAGCTTGGTGGCAATGTTCACACCTATTCGACGATTGGTGCTTGGGCGGCAATCGGGCTCGACTACAACACAGCAACTATGGCGAATGTACCTAGTGTCTTGAATAAAGACAGCGTACCCTTGAAGATGCTATTAAAAACTCTGCTAAATGTTCCGCAGACAGGACAATTGACGCGGCATTTCGTTTGCGCGTACTTCAATGCAAAACTGAGCGGGTTGAGTGGAAGTACATTCATGTCCATTCTTACCACGCAACAGGTTCTCGATATGGCCAGGGGCCTCATTGGCATTCCGGCGGGTGCGCCCGGGTATCCGGGCGACTTCAATACGTTCTTTGATTCAACCTGGCAATAGTGAAGCGCGGGCAACAATGAAGCACGGCTGGCAGCGCAGCTAAACTCGAATTGTTTTCCAAGTGGTTCGGTAGTCCACTGAGGCTCAAAGAAAATGCGCTAGAGTCAGGCCTTTCTTTAACAAAAGAACCACGTCTTGCAAAATTGCAGCCTGATCCCCAACTTGGACATTCTCAAACGCACTTGGGACGGGCAATGCGCTGTTTATCTGAAACAGTCCAGGCAAACACACCTGCTTAGCGCTGCTTGCGGCCACATGCTGGAAGTCTTGGAGCAGGGGCCGTATCCGTTTGAAATGTTGAAAGATCGCTTGCAGTCATTTGTAGGCGATGCGCACGCGCAAGAGGTTTCAGATCTCGCTCACGAGATTGTCGATACGCTCACCCGGATTGGAATCATTGAAACCGTTGAGGATGCACTCTGAGCCTGTCATCGCTAAGCCCCGCCGAGGTGTCTCGCCGCCTTGCTGGCCGCGGGCTGAACCTCACCATCGGTCGATTCGATATTGCACTAACGTCACGCTTGCCGCAGGTCAGTCGTGGCGTTGTTCAACTGTATGCGGATTTCCCGCTCAGTCCTGACAACTCGTTGATCGACTTTCGAATCGACATTGCCTCGCCAAGCCTTTTAAGGCGCTGGTTTAGGTCGCAGGTCAACTTCAACTTTGATGGCGTTCGTCCCTTTAAGCCGTTGCCGATCAACCAGGCTTTCGCCATGTTCGAATGGGGTTTGAACTGGGTCATTGCCAATCATGCTCACCAGTTTGCGATCGTGCATGCAGCCACCGTCGAAAAGAACGGTCGAGGCTACATTTTCCCAGGTGTGCCCGGCAGCGGCAAAAGTACGCTGTGTGCCGCGTTGGTGTGCCGGGGCTGGCGCCTCCTTTCTGATGAGATGGCTTTGATATCTCTGACTGACGGACTCATCTGGCCGATTCCACGTCCGGTCAGCCTCAAGAACGCTTCGATTGAGATCATTCGCAAGTTCGCAGGCGGCGCAGTGCTGGGTGATATCGTTGCCGACACCGCCAAAGGCAACATTGCCCATATGCGCCCGCCAAAGGCCAGTGTGATGTCGTCCACGGTTCCGGTGGCACCGTTTGCGGTGGTGTTTCCAACCTACCGAGCTGGCGCAAATACCGAGTACGTTGAAATCTCCAAAGGTCAGACCTTGATGCGGCTGGCTGAAAACTGTTTCAACTACCCGGTGCTTGGCGCGGCTGGATTCAATTGCTTGGCCGATGCGGTCGAGAAGTCGCGCTGCCACACCGCCGTCTACTCTGAGCTTGACGACATCATCGCCTCGCTGGAGCAGTAGCGCCATGCCGTTTGCAGACTATGACAGCCACCCATTGATTCGGTATCTGCGTGACCCGCAGGCTGCGCTGGGGTTCGGCACGACTGACTGGGAACGCCTGCTTCGTGCAGCGCGGCACGGATATTTATCAAGCCGCGTTGCGTGGCTGGCTACACACGATGCATTGATCACGCAACTGCCCGAGAAAATTCAATTTCACTTCCAAAGCGCCCTGCGCGTGGCGGACAGTCAAGCGATCAGCGTCAATTGGGAAGTGGCCCAAATCCAGAAGGCGCTGAGTGAACCCGCGATCCCGTTCGTGCTTTTGAAGGGTGGCGCGTACATTAAAGGCCAGTTCGCTGCGGCACCCGGCCGATTGCTCTCCGACATTGACATCATGGTTCCGAAAGCCCGCCTGAACGATGCGGAAGCCGCGCTGTATGGCGGTGGATGGTTTGCGACCAAGCTCAACGCCTATGACCAGCGCTACTACCGTGAGTGGATGCATGAGCTGCCGCCAATGCAGCACCTTGAGCGCGGCACCACACTCGATTTGCACCACACCATTTTGCCGCCCACTGCACTGTTAAAGCCGGATGTCAACCTGCTTTGGCAAGCCGCATGCCCCATTGAGCATGAAAAAGGTGTGTTCGTACTGGCACCTGTTGACATGGTGCTGCATAGCGCTACCCATTTGTTTCATGATGGGGAGCTTGAGCATGGTCTGCGTGATCTGGTCGATATGGATGCTCTCATCCGTCAATTCTCAGTGCAACCAGAGTTCTTTGCGGCCCTTATCGAGCGGGCACAGGCACTGCAACTCGGTCGGCCATTGCATTACGCGTTGACCTACTGCAAAATTTTTTTGCACACCCCAATTCCTGATGGTGTCTTTTCTCGAGCAATGAGCCTTGGCAGCCAGTCGGTGATGGTCAGAAACATCATGGATATGGTGGTGCTGCGCAGCCTGGGCAGCATCCTGCAAGACAAACCGACCGCGCTATCGCGCATTTCCGAGTTCGCCATGTATGTGCGCTCGCATTATTTGAGAATGCCGATGCGCCTTTTGGTGCCTCACCTTGTTCGCAAGCAATTCACTGACGGTGATGATGCGCGATAGCGCCTAAGCTGTCAGAACCACGATTCAGTGTCACAAAGAAAGCGAGGCATCATGAGTCATGCAGCACGCTGCGCCATAGTTGGGTTCATGGCGCAATTCACGTGGGTGGTAAAGACCATCGCATATAAGTTTTTGCCAATGTCCCTCATTTCCGTTATTTCCCTTGGGGCAGTGGCGCAAACTTCATCGACCGGACTGATTGACGTTGTGGCCCAAGTCAAACCCGCCGTCGTTATCGTCGGCACCTTCAAAGCCACCAACAGCCCGCGTTTCACGCTGCGCGGCAGCGGCTTCGTCGTCGGGGATGGAAATTTAGCGGTGACCAATGCCCACGTCATCCCGGAAGGGCAGGAAAAAGACCCGGAGTCAAAAATCGTGATCCAGGTTCGAACGCCACAAAATGAGCTGCAAGCCCGCGTCGCCACGGTATTGGAAATCGACAAGCCGCGCGATCTGGCGTTGTTGCAGTTTGACGGCCCACCGGTGCCCAAGCTCAGCATCCGCGACTCTGATACGGTGCGCGAAGGCCAGTCCATCGCCTTCACGGGCTTCCCCATCGGCGGCGCTTTAGGCTTTTCGCCTGTCACGCACCGGGGCATCATCTCGTCGATCACTGCGATCGCGCTGCCATCGTCCAACGCGTCGCAACTCAACGCCCGCAACGTCGCCAGCCTGCGCAGCGGTGGCTTCAATGTTTTTCAGCTCGATGCCACCGCCTACCCTGGCAACAGCGGCGGCCCGATGTTTGATGCCGATACCGGCGAGGTGCTCGGCGTGATCAATATGGTGTTCGTCAAAGGCACCAAAGAATCCGCCTTGACGCACCCCTCGGGCATCAGCTACGCGATTCCGTCCAAATACGTGATGGAGCTGCTGGCGCGACACAAAAGCGCGGTCAAGTGAGCCAAAGCACGATGTAATTGACACTATTAGTTAAATAGCATATTGTGCATATAATACGAGAGCTAGGCGGCCATTTCATTTAGAATTTAGCGTTGACTGGCGAAAAATCGCCAAGTTCGGCTAGATTTCGACCAAAAGCATCATATTTCTACTACATTTGTAGTAAATTTAGCTGAAAGTGGACTGACAACCGTGCGGACGTAAAAAAAGCACTGACTTTCAGTGCTTTTTCGGAGAGCGAAGTGTCTCGCTGATTCGGTTAGATCGAAGCTGGCTTGCGGCGGCGTGATGCCACCAGGCCGACCAATCCCAAGCCCAGAAGTGCCAGTGAGCCTGGCTCGGGGACATTGCTGGTTCTAACGGTGCCTGTTACTGAGAGGAACTTGAAGTAGTCCAGAGTTCCATCGACTGACCCGCCGCCCGTGACTGCAGTGCCATCTGATGTGGTGGTTCCAAAATTGGAGTTGTAAGCACTGACCAACCACCAGCTGGATGCGGTATTGTTGGTGTTCACGTTTTTGTCGGTGTTAACCGCTAAGTCAGCGTAATTTCCGACCAGTGTCCAACCGGCAACAGCCAAGCCCGCAATGGTCAAGCCTGTCACTGCAGGAGCGGCACCGGCTGCGACGGGAGCAACACCGGTATAGCGGAACAGACTGATATCTGCGTCTCCCGATTTAAAGCCAATTTGCATAACATCCAATTCCACCAGCTGAGCACCAAAGTTCAGTAGAAGCGCATCCGTGCGGGTGTTGTTGTCAACAGCGTGCTCTGGATCACCCGATTCCCCGCCAGAAAGCACTCCCAACCCGCTACCGGCATTAAAACCTACGGTTGCACCTGCGTAAGTGGCGCCAGAGCCGTTGTCAACCCCAAACGCGGTTACAGCGACAGAACTTGCACCGTTCGTCCCGGTGCAGGTGGTGCAATTGTTAAACGTCCACGTAGAAGCCGCAAACGAAGCACCCGCCGAAGTCACCAAAGCAAGCGCTGCAAGCGATTTGGCGATTGAAGTAGCAGACAATTTTTTCATGATATCAATCCTAAATTTAAGTCGGTTTCTTGAGGCCTACAGGCACAAAAAAAGCTTTGACGATGTACATATGCGAATTTCATGCCAAATAAATTAGTTATTAAATTTCAACAACTTAAGAGATAAGTCTGTTTTTGATGTTATCAAATGTAAAGAAAACCGACTCAATATGTCATTAACAAATGCTTTCAATGGTAAAAATTGTGTCACTCAATCTTTTTCCGTAGCCGTTGAAAAACCTGGAAAACGCCGTATCATTAGCACTCGATGGATATGAGTGCTAACAACGCCTAATCCAACCGATTGATGAGTGCCAGCCTGTAGGTTTCGCGTACGAGCTTGGCGCTCTGTTGATATTCCAACCCTGTTTCAAACCTAAGGAGATCTCATGAAACTTCGCCCCCTCGCAGACCGCGTAATTGTCAAGCGCGTCGAAAGCGAAACCAAAACCGCCTCTGGCATCGTCATTCCTGATTCAGTTGCTGAAAAGCCCGATCAAGGCGAAGTGCTGGCCGTGGGCCCCGGCAAAAGGAACGACAAGGGCGAGCTGCTGGCGATGAACGTCAAAGTTGGCGACCGGGTTCTGTTTGGCAAATATTCCGGTCAAACCGCCAAGGTTGACGGTGACGAATTGCTTGTCATGAAAGAAGACGACCTGTTCGCCGTTGTCGAAAAGTAAGTAATTCGCAGGACAGACCGAACGACGCGCAAAGCGCCCGGTCGCTCTGTCCCCAACTGATCAAGATTTTTTAAATTCACTGGAGTTATCAAATGGCAGCAAAAGACGTAATTTTCGGCGGCGAAGCCCGCGCACGCATGGTCGAGGGTGTCAACATCCTGGCCAACGCAGTCAAAGTCACCCTCGGCCCTAAAGGCCGCAATGTGGTGCTGGAGCGCTCATTCGGCGCGC
>JANOTE010000041.1:0-2411 GCA_031416195.1 Rhodoferax sp. | reverse complement strand
CCGCTGGTGATGGTGTGGACGCCTTTGCCAGTGCCAAGGGTGTTGATCCAGCCAAAGCCTTGCTCTTCGATTGCGGCGCCTTCGGGCTCGGGTCCGACGTACTTCTCGGGGTCAGCGGCGCCGTGGGTTTTGCCGAAGGTGTGTCCGCCGGCACACAGGGCCACGGTTTCCTCGTCGTTCATCGCCATGCGGGCAAAGGTTTCGCGGATGTCGCGTGCCGCCGCAATCGGGTCCGGGTTGCCGTTGGGGCCTTGCGGATTGACGTAGATCAGGCCCATCTGCACGGCGCCCAGCGGGCTCTCGAGTTGTCGCTCACCACTGTAGCGCTCGTCGCCAAGCCAGGTGTCTTCACGTCCCCAATAGATGTCTTCGCCTGGCTCCCACACGTCTTCGCGCCCACCGGCGAAGCCGAAGGTCTTGAAACCCATCGTATCCATCGCGACGGTGCCGGTCAGAACAATCAGGTCAGCCCAGGAAATTTTACGGCCATATTTTTGCTTGATCGGCCACAGCAGGCGGCGCGCTTTGTCCAGGTTGCCGTTGTCCGGCCAGCTATTAAGGGGCGCAAATCGCTGAGTGCCAAAGCCCGCGCCACCGCGGCCATCGGCAATGCGATAGGTGCCCGCGCTGTGCCAGGCCATGCGCACGAAGAATGGGCCGTAGTGGCCATAGTCGGCAGGCCACCAGTCCTGCGAATCCGTCATCAAAGCCGTGAGGTCTTTGACCACGGCGTGCAGGTCGAGGCTCTTGAATTCTTCGGCGTAATTGAAATCATTGCCCATGGGATCGGACCGCTCGGAGTGCTGGTGCAAGATTTTCAAGTTCAATTGATTGGGCCACCAGTCGGCGTTGCTTCGGGCGCCAGCGACTGTGGGTTTGAGAGCGGCGCTCGGGAACGGGCATTTCGATTCAGTTGACATGGTTCTTTCCTTGGGTTGAAGTCTGCCTTGGTCTGCCGTAAAGAAGGACTCTTCACAAGCAGTACATTCACTGTAGGCTACTCAGTTTAATATGTAAATCCAATTGAATTTAATTTGTCGATAGTTTTCTTGTATTTATGGAGACATTCATGAACCGCTACCCCTCCCCCGAGATTAAAGACCTGCCCGCCGACATCAAAGCCCGCGTGCTCGAAGTGCAGGAGAAAGTCGGCTTTGTGCCCAACGTCTTCCTCGCCTTTGCCCGACGTCCGGCCGAGTGGCGCGCGTTTTTTGCGTACCACGATGCGCTGATGCTGCCCGAGTCTGTGGGCCGCACCAGCAATTTGACCAAGGGTGACCGCGAGATGATCGTCACTGCCACCAGCAGCGCCAACAACTGCCTCTACTGCGTGGTGGCGCACGGCGCAATTTTGCGGATTTATGAGAAAAAACCGCTGGTGGCGGATCAAGTCGCCGTCAACTACAAAAAGGCCGACATCAGCCCGCGCCAGAGGGCCATGCTGGACTTTGCGATGAAGGTCTGCCTGCATTCGGATGATGTCAACGAAGCGGATTTTGCCGCGCTGCACGCGCACGGTTTTGACGATGAAGACATATGGGACATTGCCGCGATCACTGCCTTTTTTGGCCTTTCAAACCGCATGGCATCGTTCAGCGGCATGATGCCCAACCCGGAGTTCTATCTGATGGGGCGACAGCCGAAAAGCAAGGCTTGAAACCATTAAAATTAACCTGGGAGTTAATTTTTTATCGAGAAATCAGAAAAACACCTAAATTTTGAATTAAATAGTGTTCTAGCCCACGCTTATATTGCACAACATGCTATTATTTATATATCACAAAGGTTTTTCTGTGATCGCACTCCTTTCATTCATGACACTCGTGCTGCTGGCCCCAGCGCTACATGCACAGGCCCCTGCGCAGCCTCCCGCGCAGGTGGAAGCACCGTCAGTGCGTGCAACCGGCGCGCTGACCCATTCGGTGGTGAAGGTATTTTCAACTTCACGCGCGCCAGACACTTTCAAGCCGTGGACGAAGCAATCGCCCCAGGAGTCCACCGGCTCGGGCGTGGTAATCGATGGCAACCGCATTTTGACCAACGCGCACGTGGTCTCCTACGCCTCCTTGGTGCAGGTGCAGGCCAACGGCTCGGGCGACAAGATCAACGCCCGCGTGGTGGCAATCGCACCCGGCATTGACCTGGCGGTGTTGAAGCTGGATGAGGAAAGCTTCTTCTCCAGGCACCCGCCGATGCCGCGCGCCAACACCCTGCCTGAGGTGAAAGACGGTGTGCTGGCGTATGGCTTCCCGACCGGCGGCTCGTCGATGTCGATCACCAAGGGCATCGTCTCGCGCATCGAGTACGCGGCCTACAACTTCCCGGTGTCGGGCCTGCGCATCCAGATTGATGCAGCCATCAACTCGGGCAACAGCGGCGGCCCGGCCGTGGTGGCCGACCCGCGAACGGGC
>JANOTE010000040.1:0-2286 GCA_031416195.1 Rhodoferax sp. | reverse complement strand
AAACCACCCCTGCAAAACGGGCTGCAAAAAGCTCTGACACGAGCCAGATTGTTCACACCAGTCCAGCGCGCAACGAGGCGGGTGACAAGGCCGCAGCGGTTGATGAGATCACTGACGCAAATGCCAACGGCTGGCCTGAATCGCAGTTAAACCTGCAGGTTGACGCGCAGATCGGTGCCAATGCCCGCCTGCGCCGGGCCTTGCGCGACCACCAGGTGGTGCTGGACAACGCAGGGGTGGGCATTGCCTTCGTCCGCCAGCGCACGGTGCTGCGCTGCAACCAGCGTTTTGCGGAGATTTTCAATGTCAGCAGCGCCACATCAATAATCGGGCAATCCAGCCAGTCGCTGTACCCCAGCGAGGCCTCTTTTCACGCCTTGGGCAAGGCCGCTTACGCCGGGATGGCACTGGGCCAGACCTTCAAGTCCGAGGTGCTGATGCGCCGGCGCAGTGGTGAGCTGTTCTGGACGCACTTAACCGGCAAGCTGGTCAACCCTGAGGCAGTTGACGAAGGTTCGATCTGGATAGTGGACGACATCAGCGCTCAGAAAAACGATCAGATGAAGTTGCAGAAGCTGCTGACCCAGCAAAACCTGATTCTGGACAACGCCATGGTCGGTATTGTGTTTTTGCGGGATCGCACGGTGACGCAATGCAACCGCAGCTTCGAGAAATTGTTTGGCTACGAACCTGGCGAGCTGTTGGGCAGCTCATCCCGGCGGTGGTATTTGACGGACGAAAGCTGGCTTGCGGCCGGGCGCAGCTTCGCAGCCCCTTTTGCAGCCGGCCACGCTTTTGAAGGCGAGCTGGTGCTGTGCAAGAAGGATGGTGAAACTTTGTGGTGCGAGGTACACGCCAAGTTAGTGGATGTGGCCCACCCCGAGCAGGGCTCGATCTGGATCACGCAGGACATCAGTACACGTAAGGCGACCGAAGCGGCGCTGGTGCAGGCGCACACCGAGCTTGAGCAACTGGTAGAGGCGCGCACACTCGAGTTGCGCCGCACGGTGCGGGCGCTGGAAGCCAAGGCGGTCGAGCAGTTGCAGGCCGAGAGCCGCATCCGCCAGCTTGCACACTTTGATGCGCTGACCGGGCTGCCCAACCGCGTGCTGCTGGCGGACCGCTGTGCGAATGCGCTGCACAGGGCGCAGCGCGCGCAAGGCTCGGTGGCTCTGATGTTTCTGGATCTGGACCACTTCAAGACCATCAACGACTCGCTGGGCCACCGGGTTGGTGATGCCGTGCTGGTGCAACTGGCCTGGCGTCTGCGCGCGCTGGTGCGCGAGCAGGACACCGTTGCGCGCTTGGGCGGCGATGAGTTCATCATCCTCCTGCCCGACACCGACGCCACGGGTGCTGCCCAGGTCGCGGCCAAGCTGCTGCAACTGGCCCAGTCGCCCATGATGGTGGAGGGGCATGAGCTGACCATCACACCCTCTATCGGCATTGCGATGTATCCCAAGAATGGGCTCGACCTGGACGCGCTGTCCAAATGCGCTGACGCGGCGATGTACCGGGCCAAGGCCGATGGGCGCAACGGTTTTCATTTTTACTCGGGCGAGATCCAGGGCCACTCCGACCGACGCCTGGCCTTGGGCAATGCGCTGCGCCGTGCGCTTTTGCACAACCAACTCTCGCTGCGCTACCAGCCGCAGATCTCGCTCGAATCAGGTGACATTGTGGGTGTGGAGGCGCTGTTGCGCTGGGAACATCCGCAGTGGGGCCAGGTGTCCCCGGCAGAGTTCGTTCCCATCGCCGAAAGCAATGGCCTGATCCTGCCAATTGGCCAGTGGGTGATTCGCAGCGCCATCGAGCAGTTGGCGGCCTGGATAGAGCGCGGCATGGCACCGATGATCATGGCGGTGAACCTGTCTGCCATCCAGTTCCGCCATGCCGAGCTGCCGCAGTTTGTGACGCAATGCCTGAACGATTCCCGCGTGCCACCTGAGCTGTTCGAGCTGGAGCTGACCGAAAGCGCCGCCATGGCCAATCCGCAGGCCGCGATTGCCACCCTGGACGAATTGCACAAGCGCGGCATTCGCCTGGCGATTGATGACTTTGGCACGGGCTACTCGTCGCTGAGCTATTTGAAGCGCTTCAAGGTATACAAGATCAAGATCGACCAGAGTTTTGTGCGCGATATCACCGACGACCCGGACGACAAGGCCATCGTCGGTGCCATCATCAACATGGCGCGCAGCCTGGGCATCCAGACCATTGCGGAAGGCGTGGAAACTGAAGCCCAGCTCGACTATTTGCGCGAAGAGGGCTGCAACGAGGTGCAAG
>JANOTE010000039.1:0-10100 GCA_031416195.1 Rhodoferax sp. | reverse complement strand
TCAGGGCGTTGGAGCCTTCGTAGGGCAGATAAAAGTTCGGGCGCTCTGCGTAATCACGGCCACCCTGAATCGATTCAAACAATATCCTTTGTCTCTCGTCCTGGTTAACTGGATCCCTAATAGCGACAGTTAAAGGCTTACTTAGGAAGTGCGGTCGCAATGTTCCTGCAACGGTTGCAAAATCCGCAACATCAAGATCAGGGGCTGCGATTACTTTGAATCGATCAATCTCAAGAACCAGAAACAATGGTCGAGCCTGCCAAACCGCGCTCAACCCATAGCCTAATGCTACTAATTGGATGATAGCAATGATTCCCAAGTCTCGCCATAACACCATCCTGCGCTTAGAAGGATCGAATATAACGAGAGTCAGAAGAGGGCCGCAAATAACATCCACCGAAACAACAAGCCAAAATAGCTCACGACCACCAAAAAACTCGGAAAAGGGAAACGGATACCAAAATCCGAATACTAACAAAGCCGCCAAAGCTGCTACTAGTAAACTTCCAACAAGGTGAATGACGCTAGCGCGTGTCGCTGCTCGAATCCGCAGGGCTATGGTCATGAGATTTCGTTAAAGATTACTACCAATTTGGATCAGACAGCGTCGGGAGATATTCTCATCTGGCAACTAGCGGCACTCACCGGGTGCGTGTTTTGAAAGCAATGTCGGCCCTCCTGCCACTGCGACGGCAGTCCGAGAATTAATGCCAGCCGCATAACAGTCCCAGCGAATATTGCCGACGGGTGGGGTACCAGCTGGCAGAACTGCCCCGTTGACAGTTGAATTCAAGACAAGACGATTGGTCGCTGCAGGAGCGACAGGGGTTGCGAATCCAATTGAAATGTGCCCTTCGGTGCTGATTCCAATTCCACCAGAATTTGCAGTTGCAAATGTTGTTGCCAGCTCGGCAGGGGTTGCTTGATTTAAGGTTGCCGGAGCTGGACTCATCGCCAGGACGTTCTTAGTGCCAAGATTTCCACCATAACCCGAGCCAGGTACGGCACTAAGAGCTGCATTTCCGATAATTGCAATCTTCGCACCACCAGCCAATGCAAGACCTTCGGTGACCCTAGCCCGAATCGTATAGTCTTGATAGGCAGGAAGTGCAACAGCGGCCAGGATCCCTATAATCGCAACTACGATCATCAACTCTATTAAAGTAAACCCTTTCTGGATAAAATTCATGATTAATAACACTGCAATTTATTAATTATTTAAATACCCGCTGGAAGGCGGTTATAAAAAAGGGTGCCGAGGCACCCTTCGCAAAGTGAACGTAAATCAGCGGCACTCGCCGGGGACGTACTTCGGCAACAAAGTAGGTCCACCTACAACAGCGAGAGTTGCACGGGTTGCAACACCTGCTGCGTAGCAATCCCAGCGTATATTTCCAACGGGCGGTGTCCCGGCGACCAATGCTGCGCCGCCGACGGTCGGATTCAGAACGAGCCGATTTGTAGCTGCGGGGGCGACTGGCGTGTCGTAGCCAATCGAGATATTGCCCGCTAAATCAATTCCAATTCCACCAGAATTAGCGGTTGTGAATGTAGCTGCAAGCTCAGTTGGGGTTGCCTGATTAGCAATCGCGGGCGCTGGGCTCATTGCCAAGACGTTTTTAGTGCCAAGGTTACCGCCGTAACCCGAACCCAAAGGCACACCGTTCGCTGCATTTTCAGTTACGCCCAGTTTTGCAGCACCGGCCAACGACAGACCCTCGGTTACACGAGAACGAATCGTGTAATCCTGATAAGCCGGCAAAGCCACAGCCGCCAAAATACCGATGATCGCCACGACGATCATCAACTCGATCAGGGTAAAACCCTTTTGTAGAGAACGCTTCATTGAAAAACTCCTTGGATAAAATAAAAGAAACACAACTGGACAGTTCTATTGAGCAGATTGCGTGCCAGCTTTTCCATCGCTTGTTCTGCGCTGAAAACCGTGCAAAAAGTCCGGTCTTCCGAGTGATGAGGGCAGTTTTTGCGTTCAAAGCTGCGGTGGCGACATTTATGTCAGACCATCTGCGTCACTTAATGCAAACTGACCTGACCATTTTGATGTCGGTCAGGCCCATCATGATTTTTTCCATGCCGTCCATCTTCAGGGTGCGCATGCCGCCTTCCACGCTGGCGGCAAAAATCTCGGCGACGCGGGCGCGCTCCTGGATGAGTTTTTTGATGTCGTCGTCGGCAATTAGCAGTTCATGCAGGCCAATTCGACCTTTGTAGCCGGTGTTGTTGCATTTAGGGCAACCGACATGACGGTACAACTTGAGTTGGCCTTCGTGGCCGTAAATTTCTACCCAATGGTCGAGCAGCTTTTGGGTTTCGCCCTCGTAATCGGCCTTCCAGGCTTTGGAGTGGCGCAGTTCTTCGGCGTATTCGGCCAGGAATTTCTTAAGCTCGGAGCCGTTGGGGACGTAGCCTTCCTTGCAGTCACACAGCTTTTTAGCCAAGCGCTGGGCCAAGATGCCAAGCAGCGCATCGGCAAAGTTAAAGGGATCCATGCCCATGTCCAACAGGCGGGTGATGGACTCGGGCGCGGAGTTGGTGTGCAACGTGGAGAACACCAGATGGCCAGTGAGCGAGGCTTCCACGCCCATGGCTACGGTTTCCTTGTCGCGCGACTCGCCGACCATGATGATGTCGGGGTCTGCCCGCAAGAAGGCGCGCATGACGAGGGCAAAGTCAATGCCAGCTTTGCGGTTGATTTGAACCTGCCGCAGGCCTTTTTGCGTAATTTCGACCGGGTCTTCCGCCGTCCAGATCTTGGTGTCGGTCTTGTTCAGGTGCTTGAGAATGGAGTGTAGGGTGGTCGTTTTGCCCGAGCCGGTGGGGCCGCAAACGTAAAACAGGCCATAAGGCTTCTCCACCGTTTTAATCACACGCTCTTTGTTGTGAGGTGTAAGCCCTAACTTGTCTAACGGAATCGGTTCACCCGCCGCCAAAATACGCATCACCACGTCTTCAACGCCGCCTGCGGACGGAATGGTGGCGACACGAAGCTCGATATCGAGCGGGCCGTATTTTTTGAACTTGATCTTGCCGTCTTGCGGTTTGCGGCGCTCTGAAATGTCGAGGTCGCACATGATCTTTAGGCGCGTCACCATGGCCTGGCGGTAGTGAGCGGGCACTTCGATATAAGGCATCAAACTGCCGTCAATCCTAAAGCGGATGCCGGTTTTGAACTTGCCGGGCATCGGCTCAATGTGGATGTCGGACACCTTCTGGTTGTAGGCATCGATAATGACTTTGTTGACAAACTTGACCAGCTCGTTGTCGGCGGCGGCGGACTCCAGCGAATCGTCGTTGGAGCCATCGTCCATCGGCGCACCGCTCATGTCGGCCAGCAAGTCGTCGATACTCCCACTCTCCACGGTCGCGCCAAAAATCTGCGCCATGGTTTCGGCAAACTCGGCTTGCGTGGTGACGCGGTAGGCAAACTTGTTGATTTTTGGGAACACCTGCGGCACCACGCGGGAGCCGCGAACGGCCTCGGGATCCACGCACATGATGACCAGGCCTTCGGGCGACTCCTCCAGCGGCAGCCAGCCCTGCCCCGTCACAAAGTCTTTTTTCAGCGCGCCGTGCAGCAGCTCGGAGCGGATTCGCCCGGCATTGAAGGGCTCGTAAGGCACGCCAAAGAACTTGGCGAGTGATGGGCCAATCTGCGCGGGTTTGGCGCTGTAGTTAGCCATCAGCAGGTGCTCGACGGTTTTGCCTTCCTCTCGGGCATCCACAACACATTGCCGGAGTTCTTCGGCGGTGGTGATGCCGTCTGTCACCAAGCCATCGTATTTGGTCAATATCTTCTTCGGACTGTCATCAACTTTCAGCACTCGCTGGCGAATGGCAGTGGCCAGTGTTTTGCAAAGCTGGGTGACGCCTTCGACTTCGAGATCGCTGAACGGCTGGTTGCTCTTGTTGTTGATAATTTGCAGCACGCCATGCAGGGTGTTTCCCTCGACAATGGGAGCCACCAACATTTGCTTGGTGCGGTAGCCTGATCGTTTGTCGACCTCCTGGAGGAACATCAAGGCCGGATGGAGTTGCTTGAGCACGGCTTCGTCGTAAACATCTGCCAGGTTGATCAGCTTTTTGCTGAAGGCTACGTAACCTGCGAGGCTTTGCGGGGAGATCGGCAGCTTCAAGTCACGGCTGCTGTTCAGGCCGGTTTTGATTTTGGAGATGATGGAGGTTTTGTCTTCCGTCACACGGTACAGCGTCAAGCGATCAGCGTTCAACAGCTTGCAGATGTCCTGGCTGGCCTCCAGCATGATCTGCTCGACGTTGTCGGTCTCGTGGATTCGCGCGGTAACTTGCTGGAGCTGGCGGTAGAACAGCGCTTCAAACGTGGTGCCGCGTTTCTCCATCGGCAGTTGCTGCGAGTCCGCAAATGCCTGATCCAGCGCTTTTGCCGAGGCGGGCAGCTTGAGTGCGGCACTCATACTTCAAACTCCTGGCCTGCCCGCAACCAGCGGATGTCGTGTGAAACATTCGGGCCATTGACCGCTGTTTCGTCAAACTTTTGAATTTCCGCCATGATCAATGCAGTTTCCGCCGGCTTGGTGTGTGTGATGTAAATAGGATACTTCTTTTCGCGCGAGATGAAGTCCAACTCGCTGGCTAGCACCATGGGTGACAGGTGCAGGCTCAATTTGGCCAGATCTTTCTCGCGGTTGCTGAAAGCGGTCTCAATCACCAGCATGGCGACATTGAGTTCATTGACGCGCTTCCAAAAGGCGGGGTTGCGCTCGGTGTCGCCGCTAAACACCCAGCAGCCACTGCCCGCCGTCAAAGCGTAACCCACAGCAGGCACAGTGTGGACTGCCGGCAGCACTTCAATCAGCTTAGCCTTGAGTTGCAGAGTCTGCCCTGTTTTGATTTCGTGAAATGAAACAAAAGGGGCTTCTGGGCTGGGAATGCGGCTGAAATCGGGCCAGATCACATCGTTAAAAATATGCGTGCGCAGGGCTTCAATCGTGCCTGCGAGTGCGTGGATCTGCAATGGCGAGGTACGCCGCGCGGCGCAGGCATCAACCATCAGCGGCAACGCGGCGACGTGATCTAGGTGGGAGTGCGTCAAAAAAACCTGGTCGATTTGGCGCATTTCGTCCAAGGTCAAGTCGCCCACCCCTGTGCCTGCGTCAATCAGCACATCGTTGTCAATCAGGAAGGATGTCGTCCGGCAGTCTTTAGCAATTGCGCCCGAGCAGCCAAGCACGCGAACCTTCATGGAGCGTCCTCATTTAGTGTCATAGTTGGTGGCGCCGTCCCATTCAGGATCAAAGGGAAGCATTCTCATGGAGGCTACACGTTCTGAGTACAGTTGGTAAAGGTATTTTTTTGCATTTGCGCGGCTTAAATTGATCAGCAGCACATCGGACTGATCCCAATCCTGTATTCGGTAGGCTTTGACGAAGTTGGCCCAGGTTTTCAGCTCATTCACTGAATCTGCGGGCAACTGGCCTGCAATGGCCAGCGGGTAAAAAATGCCAACGGCCTGGTCTTTGCCTTTCACGCGAACTTTGTCGAGCTCTTGCCAGACAAAGCCGGGTGCAAGTTTGCGGGTGGTTTCGCTGACCACGATGTCAACCCCGTAGTTTTTCGAGAGCCCCTCCAGCCGCGAGCCCAAGTTGACGGCATCGCCAATCACGGTGTAGCTGCGCCGGATGTTGGAGCCCATGTCGCCCACGCACATGGTGCCGGTGTTGAGTCCAATGCCAATGCCGATTTCAGGAATGCCTTTTTTGCGGTGCTCATCGTTGATTTCCTTGATCGCCCGTGACATCTGCATGGCGGCAGTCACTGCAAGCTGGGCATGCTCGCTGGTCTCAACCGGTGCGCCCCAAAACGCCATCACGCAATCACCCATGTACTTGTCAATCGTGCCGCGGTTGGCACGGATCAGACTGGTCAAACGGCTGAAGACACCGGTCAACAGTGCCTGCAGTTGCGTGGGCTCCATCTGCTCGGACATTTTGGTGAAGCCGCGCATGTCGCAGAACATCACGGTCATCTCTTTGTTGCTGGCCTTCATGGTGTAGCTGTCGGGGTCTTTGACCATTTCGTCCACCAGCTCAGGCGGCACGTAGGTGCCAAACAGATTGGCTAATTCGCGCTTGGAACGACTCTCGACAAAATAGCCGTAGCTCATGTTGAGGGCAAAAGCAGCGGCTGTCATGGTCAACGCTGCCGCCAGCGGAAACACCAGCCCGGCGGACAAATACAGCCAAAAATTGATGCCCACCAGCGCCAGCAAAACGCAGGCGCTCAAAATCATGGCCCGCGCGGCCGACAAAAGCGGCAACGCGAAGGCCAAAGTCAAACCGACCAGAACCAGCATCAAAACGTCGTAACCCACCGCATAGTCCGGTCGGTAAAGTTCTTTGCTGTCGAGCAGCCCGGAAATCACGTTGGCGTGCGCCTCCACCCCCGGAAAGCCGTCCCCCACGGGCGAGGTTCGGTTGTCTTGCAGCCCCGGCGCGGTGGTTCCCAAGAGCACGATCTTGTCTCTGAGAAACCCGGCAGGCAAACTCTTGGTCAGTACCTCTGACGCTGAAAAGTATTTGAAAGAACCCCCGCTGGGGCCACCAAAACCCCGGTACGGGATGAGCACCGACACCGACTCATCCACGGGAATCGCCAACGACTTGCTGCCCTGCTTGAGCTGGATGCTCTCCAGCCCATGGTAGTTGCGCGGCATTAGGCGATCTTGCGGAAAGCCGGGACGCACATCGGGCGAGCCGGCCATCATTCGAAAGATGGCAAGCGACAATGACTCGTAATATTTGCCTTGATGCTCGGCAATCAGCGGCAAAGCGCGCACCACCCCGTCGGGCTCGGCAATTGGCGTGAAGTGCCCGGCAACGGGTGCCGCTTTTGCGAGTTGCTCAATGTTGGAGCCAAACCCGCTGAATGCGGCAAACCGAATGGGGCGGCCCTGTAGCGTTTCAGCCGTCATCACAGGCGCGGGCAACACTCCGGATGTACGCCCACCGCGATCACTGGTGAAGTAGTAGCCCAATACGATGGGCCGCTTCTCCAATGATTTTGCAAACACCGCATCGAAGTCCAAGCTGCCTCGAAGGCTTTGCAGTTTTGCGGCAAATGCCGGTTGGTCTTTCAGCTCGTTTTGAGCCAGCGCCTCAAGTTTTTGCAAGCCTGAGCTGGCATCGCCTTCCGCGAACACGATATCAAAGCCTAAAACAGCGATCTTTTGGCGATCAAACAGCTCGTCGGTGAGCGCGGCCATTTTGTTGCGGCCCCAGGGCCAACGACCTACTTCGGCGAGGCTTTTTTCGTCGATGTCGATGATGACGATGCGCTCGTCCAAAGTCCTGGGCATCGTTGCCTGCAACCGGGTGTCGTAAATGATGTCGTCAAGTCGCTGAAGAACACCAATTTGCACTGCGCCAAAAGCGTGGAGCAGCGCAAAAACCAGCGGCACAAGAGTGACCAGGATTCGGGGCCAGTGCTTCAAAACGGATTGCATCAGACCCCCGAAACACGTGTGTGGTGATCGCCCCAAAAATCAGGTTGAAGCCGTCAAAACCGAACCTGCACGGGCATCAACAACAGAGCCTCGAATGAATCAGGACTGGATGAACTGCATCTGCGTGCCCGCCAGCTCAATCAGATCACCATTTTTCAGTGAAGCTGGGTCTACCCCGATGGGCGAGCCATTGAGCGTGGGATTGCCGGCACCTTCAACATGATGCACCACAAACCCGTGGTTGCGTTTGGTGATGGCAGCCACGGCCACACCCGGTTTGCCAATCGTGGTCACCACTTTGGTCAGCGGAACTTCACGCCCTGACGCTGCACCCGAGAGCACCTTGATGGATGCACGGCTGAGGCTGGTAAATGCGGGCTGAGGTGCCGCAATGGGTACACGTGCTGCCGATGATGCCTGATGTGATGCGGCCAACGCCGCCGCCATACTGGGGCGAATCATCATAGTTTTTTCGTAACCCTGCTCAGCGGCTTCATTGACGAACTTGATCTTGTACTTGCCCACCTCCACCACGTCACCATTTTGAAGCGACTGCTTTTTGGCAGCTTTGCCGTTCACGTAAGTGCCGTTGGTACTGTTCAGGTCTTCAAGGTAAACCTCGTTGGCGATCATCTGCAATACGGCATGCTCGCCGCTGACGGCCAAGTTATCGATGACGATGTCGTTATACGGCCGCCGTCCCAATGTGGTCCGGTCCTTGGTCAGTTGGACTTCCTTGATCACTACCCCGTCAATCGACACGATCATTTTCGGCATGACCGACTCCTATTCTTGAAATTTCTTAAAAAACACTTCTACACCCATGAATGCGCTATTTTCCCAGCAAACGGCGGATCAAACCCAGTTTTTCGCCGCCCGCGTCCACTTGTACCAGTAAAACCGAGATGTTATCCCGACCGCCATGCTCATTTGCAACCTCAACGAGGTGATCCACTTTTTGCGCCAAGGCCCGGTCAGAATCCACAATGCTGGCAATTTCAACATCATCGACCATATCCGACAGACCGTCCGAACACATCACATAAAGATCGCCGGGCAGCACTTCGTGTTCATTCAGCTCCAGCGTGACGGTGTCGTCCACGCCCAAAGCGCGCGTCACCAGGTTTTTATACGACGATGTAGCCGCCTGCTCCTGGGTCAACAAGCCCGCGTCCATTTGCTCTTGCAGCAAGGAGTGATCTTTGGTGATCTGCTCAAAAATGCCCTCCCGCAGACGGTAGCAGCGTGAGTCGCCAATGTGCCCCAAGATCAGATGTGTGCCCTGGAAAACTCCCACGACCAGGGTGGTTCCCATGCCCTGATACTGTTGATTGGAGTTGGCAGCATTGAAAACCGACCGATTCGCGTTATCTACGCAAATTTCCAACGCACGGCGGATTTCCTTGACCTTCGCCTGGCGTCCGGCTTCTGACAGCCAGCGCGACATCTCAGATTTGATGAACGCCGTGGCCATCCCGCTGGCGATCTCACCCGCGTTGTAGCCACCCATGCCGTCGGCCAAAACGCCCAGACACGTGGCATCGTCAAAGGCAACGGAATCTTCGTTGTTTTCCCTGGCGCGGCCTGGATCAGTCTTGATGCAAAACGTGTAAATCATTGCTTGATGGGGGCTGGATCTTGAGGCTAGATCTCGATGTCGGGAACCACGCGTGGGGGGCTTGGCCGTGGCGCTGGAGCCGCAGGTGAAGCGGCAGCGCAAGCAGGCGCGGATGCGGCGGCAGAAGGTGATTTGTACATTTCCGTTTTGTCAAAACCTGGATTCCCATTGCGCGAATAGATTTGGGTTGCCTGGTCATTATCAGGGACTGATTTTGCAGCAGGCAATGCACCCGCGAGGCTGGATCTTGCAGAAGTTTCAAAAGCACGCTCTTGGAGGCGCTCGTGACTGGCGCCCGGTGACATCGCGACAATGACCGCGCGCAGATCGGCGGCGAACTGATCGCCATTCTGATACCGCGTTTCCGGCCGCTTGCTCAGCGAGACTGCCACCAGGTCGGCCAGGCTTTCGGGCAGATCGCGTCGAATGGCGCGGATGTCAGGCGCCTCCTCGTTAGCGATCTTGTACATCAGCTCAGCCATGGATTCACCACGAAACGGCAACACGCCAGCCAGCATCTGGAACAGCATCACACCCAGGGAATACAGATCAGAGCGACCATCGACTTTCTTGCCTGCCAACTGTTCGGGCGACATAAAGCTGGGCGTGCCTAAGACCATTCCGGTTTTCGTTTTGCTGGAGTCGGTAATGCGTGCAATGCCAAAGTCGGTCACTTTGACGGTGTCGCTGGCCAGCTCGTACATGATGTTGGCGGGCTTGATATCGCGGTGCACCACGTTTTGCCTGTGGGCGTAGGCAAGCGCCTCAGCCACTCGGGCCACGATGGACAACACCTTGGGCGCAGGCAGCAGTTGCCCGTCTTTGCAAAAGTCCACGAGGTCTTTGCCTTTGAGAAACTCCATCGCGATGTAGGCCAGGTCATGCTCTTCGCCGGCATCAAAAATCGTGACGATGTTCTGATGTTGTAGTCGCCCAGCCGTTTCCGCTTCGCGGAAAAACCGTTCGCGCGCATCGACCAGTTCG
>JANOTE010000038.1:0-2437 GCA_031416195.1 Rhodoferax sp. | reverse complement strand
ATTTGGTTTCTGGAAAGCGTCCAACGCCCATGCCAAAGAGCGACGTCATCAGGTCAGGATCGCGAATGGCCAGTGCATCGGCCCAATGGGCAGTGCGAAAATCGAAATCTGCATTTGCACTGACCAATCGTGCTTGCATGAAGTTACTCATGAACACCGGCAGCGCCACCAGCAGCATCGCCAACGCCAATCCAACGAATACCAGGCTGTGGCGCAACTTGCGGGTAGATTTCAGCACCAACACCAGCACCAACGCCAGCATCACCACGGCCACAGCAACAGCATAGGCAAGGTAACCCCCGCGCGAAAAAGTCACCACCAAAGCATAGGTGCTGGCAAGAATCAGCCCCAACCCGGCGATTTTGACCAGCCAGTGGCGTTGTTCCAGCGTCAGCACGATCAAGAAGGGAATTGCAGCTGCGATGAAACAATCAATATAGGCCCCACCCGTATGCGTTGCCGAAAACGGCCCGGTGACGCGGTAGTCTGAACTGAAGTCCCACAAGCCCGGAAACGCCAAACGCTCCCAAATGATGACGAAGACGGTCAGTGCCAAGCCACCGGCCATGCCCCAGGCAAATGGCCTGCGCGGATCAATTCCCACACCGGAAAAGCGCTTTGCAAGCCACCAAAACAGGCACGCCCACACCGCGCCCTTGGCAATTCGAAGCGCGTTGTAAGGGCTGAAGTAACTGTTGAAAGCGTTCAAGTCGGGCCATTGCCAGGGCGACAGGCCGACGATGGTGCTGATCGCCAGTGTGATGCCAAAAAGAATTGCTGCAGCCGCCGGCCATGGATCTGAAGCCGCAAAGCGCCGCTTCGTCCGGCCTGCTTGAGTTGGCTTTGCCGCTGGGGCTTTGGCGAAGGCAATGCACAGGGTGAGCGTGATCAACACGTCAAACTCATCGAAGTAGAAGCGACCGGTAAGTGGGGCCAGGTCAAACACGGGCAGCGCCGCAGAAATGATGCCAAAAGCCCACAATGGTTTAAACCAGACCACCACGCCAGCTGCCAGCAACACCCCGCTGGCCAGCACGGGTGCCCCTGGCAACGTCACTGCCCAAAGCAGCGCTGCCGCGCACACAGCGGCCAGCACCACTACTTGGGTGGGGGACTGCGAACCGGCTTGCGTGATCACCGGGCCTGGTGCGCCAGGCGAGGTTGCTGCCATGGTTCGGGGGTGGGTGGCCAGTCGCAAAACGGCCAGCGTTAGCCAGATCGCTGCACTGGCAATCAGCGCGTTGGTCGGGTCGGGATGCATGCCTTGGATGAAGAGCTTGCCGGTCTCGATCAATGTGGCCACCAACATAGCGGACAAGACTGCCACGGCGGTGTTGACGCGATAGGCCCAGCACAACACGCCCATCGGAAGGTACGAAAAAAATACCGCCGACAGGCTGAACAGCGCCACCGCCTCGGTCGTGAAGTAGTGGTAGTAAAAAGGCATGAAATTGACTTTGCCCCACTGCTCTGCGGCGTAGTCAACCCCCTGCCATTGCGTGCTGAGCCAACCATTCACCTCCAGCAATGCCAACAAATACGGCAGCAGCAGCCAGCCGAAGCGCCGAATCAGCCGGGCTGCGTCTTCGAACTTCCAGCCGATTGCGTACTGGCTCAAAACCGCCCCTGCCACCACCCCGAAAAGGCGCGTCAGCACCGAAAGCCCTTGCGATGTGCCTGAGGCGATGAAGAACTGAGTGATCTCCAGCAGAAGGCCCAGCGCCAATCCAAAGGCAACCGCCAAGCCGTAGTTGACACGCGGTGGTTGACTGTGGGAGTGGCTGGCGTGGTTGGAGCTTTGGCCGTGGCTGATCGACTCCGGGCTGCGACGGTGCAACTGGCGGTGGGCTCGCCTGCGAGCGGCGCGTTCCCGCACTGCGCGCGCCAGCCACCAACCAAGCGGCAGTGTCAGGGCGATCTCAGCCGTCAAGCGAAGCACCACAATGCTGGGCCGGTTGCCGCTACCCGCCAGCAGCCAACCCCACAGGTTGGAGTTGGCCTTGTTGGCGATCTCACCGGCAGACAGCAGAAAATCAAACGGAAACAGTGCAAACGCAAGATAGGCGACAAAATACGCATCCAGCGCCAGATGAAACAGCCGCTGGCTGTCTTGCAGCAGCGAGTTGAAGACCGACGCAAACCAGGCTGAAAATCGCGTCACCCACACCAGGCCGATCACGCTTCCAATCAGCTCGGCCATCAGGTCGTTTTGCGACACGGTTCGCGGTGGGAAAAAGAGCTGCGTGAACTCAACACCGATTGCCAGCGCCGCGCAGAAGATCAGTGCGATCGGCAGTGCCAGCATCGTCGCCAGCCGCGGCCACACGGCGCGCAGCGCCAACACCGTCAGGATGCCAACCGGCACGTACAGCACACCGTTGGAGATCCAATCAGCGCGCGATTCAACGCCCAGCGTCAAAAAGGGAATCTGCTGAAA
>JANOTE010000037.1:0-13385 GCA_031416195.1 Rhodoferax sp. | reverse complement strand
AAACCTCATTGCGGTGGCCGTGGCTGCTTGGGGCATACGCTCAACCGGCATCGCCCGCATTCATCTTATTTTCTGTTTCGAAAGCACTTTTATGACCTTCAATTTTTCCCGCCGCCTCGCCCAGCCCGGCGTCAGCGCAATGTGTCCGGGCTTTGGCGCGAAATGCGCGTGGAAGCCATCTGTCAGTCACCTCAAAAAATGAGCGACCACCCGTCGTGTCATGTTTGGCACGCATTTTTCGCGTCGCGCGTGCTTTCGCGACAAAACCGCAGCACATTGCGCTGTCGCCGTGCTGGGTGGTCGAGCGGACGGATGTCGAGTCAGGGCCAAACCGCAGCATGCGTACCCGGCGGCATGGAGGGCCTCTCCCAGGCGGGTGGCGTTGCGGACATGTGCGCGCTGTGCTTCAAAGCTGTCAACTCGCCGAAACCCGAATCTGCCGTTTCCAGATACGGCGTGCTATCCGGCATCTTCGTTGCAAACCCATTGCCAATA
Organism: Rhodoferax sp.; assembly: GCA_031416195.1. Classification (GTDB taxonomy): domain Bacteria; phylum Pseudomonadota; class Gammaproteobacteria; order Burkholderiales; family Burkholderiaceae_C; genus JANYCG01. The sequence goes on along the minus strand of JANOTE010000037.1, from coordinate 12,890 downwards.
CGCCCCAGGCTGCGCAGCCACAACCCGGTTCGCGCCAAAGACAATCTCACATGCCAGCTGCCGCCTTCCTGTTGCTGCTTGATGAGTGCGGCGGTGGCAGCATAAGCCATCAAGTGGCCGGTGGCGTAATCCAGAATTTGCATCGGCAACGGTTTGGGCGAGTTGGTGCCAGCGGCTTCTCCTTCCGCATGGTTGAAGCCCATGGCGCTTTGCACAAGTGAATCAAAACCTCGCCGCGTGCCCCAGGGGCCAAACTCGCCATAGGCGGACAGCGACACATACACCATGCCCGGATTGCGCTCGGCCAGCGCCGCTGCATCAAAACCAAAGGCCGCCAGCGCGCCGGGTCGGTAGCCTTGAACAAAAACATGAGCACCTTGGGCCAAGTGATTCAGTGTGGCTTGGCCCGCAGGTGTGCGCAGGTCAACGTGGCAGGACAGCTTGCCCCGGCTGGTGTCGGCAATCGATTCAATATTGGGCAGGTGCGGCGCGTTGACCAGCATCACGTCCGCGCCGTACGCAGCGAGCTGGCGGCCGCACACGGGGCCGGCCAAGATGCGCGTGAGGTCGAGCACGCGCAGGCCGTGCAGCGGCTTGGCAGAAGGTGGCAAAGCGGGCAGTGCGCGGGGCGGCGCATCGCCGATTTTCTCGAAACTGATCAAAGGCTGCTTAACCACGGTTTGGCCTTGCGGGCTGGCATCCCACTCATCAAAGGTGCGGATGGCGGCCACGACCAGGCCGGCGTCTGCGGCGGCTTGCTCGAAGGCGAACGCGCTTTGGGTGTGCATGAAGCCTTCAGCATCGGCGCGCGAGGCGGTTGCGGCATCCAGTCCCATCAGCGCCAGCGCACCGTCGCGGTGGTGGGCAAAGTTGGTGTGGATTCGCACCCAGCCGTCAGCGCAGCGGTAAGCACCGGAGAACTTGTCCCACATCGGGGGCACCTTGCCATCAAGGCTGAACCAGGCGGTACATTCGAGCGCTGCGTGCGCCATGTCGACGCTGACGGTTTGACGCGATTGCCCACGCAAGTGACCCAGCTCACACGCGGCCAGCGCGGCAACGGCAATCGAGGTTTGGGCGGCACTGCCGACTGCGAATGACGACGACATCACCGGGTCTTGCCCGGTCAACACGGTATGGTTCAGCGCTGCTGGGTCAAGCCCGCTCAATTGCCACAAACCGGCAAGCACGTGCACTGGGTTGGGGCGAAGCTCATTCGAATCGCCATTCAGATCGCCTTTCACATCGGTTCGCGCAACAGTCATGATGTCCTCTGGCAGTGCATCTGCTGGAACTTTACCGGACAATAATGCAACCCATCGCTTAAGGCCAGCCTCCCATGATTCCACTTTCAGTGTTAGACCTCTCGCCCATCCTCGAAGGCAGCAACGCCGCGCAGTCGTTTCGCAACAGCCGAGACCTGGCGCAGCATGCGGAGAAATGGGGCTTCAACCGCTACTGGTTGGCCGAGCACCACGGCATGCCGGGGATTGCCAGCGCGGCCACGGCGGTGCTGATAGGTTACGTGGCGGGCGGCACCCAAACCATTCGCGTGGGCGCGGGCGGCATCATGCTGCCAAACCATTCGCCACTGGTGATTGCCGAACAGTTTGGCACGCTGGAGTCGCTCTACCCCGGCCGCATCGACCTGGGGCTGGGCCGCGCGCCGGGGTCGGATCAAATGACCGCCCGCGCGATGCGGCGTAACTTGAATTCAGATGCGGATGAGTTTCCGCAGGACGTGGTCGAGTTGATGGAGTATTTTTCAGACGCGCCGCGTACCCCCGTGCGCGCGGTGCCGGGCACAGGGCTGAACGTACCGATGTGGATACTGGGCTCCAGCACGTTTGGCGCGCAACTGGCGGCTGCCTTGGGCCTGCCGTATGCCTTTGCCTCGCACTTTGCGCCGCAGCAGATGATGCAGGCGATTGCGATTTACCGCGCGTCGTTCAAGCCTTCTGCCCGTCTAGCCAAACCCTATGTGATGTTGGGGTTCAACGTGTTTGCGGCGGATACCGATGAGGAGGCGCAGTTTCGCGCCAGCTCAATGCAGCAGGCCTTTGTGAACCTGCGCAGCGGCCATCCCAAAAAGCTGCCGCCCCCAGTGGACGGCTACTTGAACCGAATTGGCCCGCAGGAGCGCGCTATTTTGGATACCGTGCTGCCGTGCGCGGCAATTGGCTCGCCCGATACGGTACGCACCTCGTTACAAGCCTTCATCGAACGCACAGGCGCTGATGAATTGATGCTGACATCGCAGATTTACGACCATTCCCAACGCTTGTACTCCTACCAAATTGCCGGTGAAATCGCGGCTGAGGTGGCCCACGAAGTTGCGGCGGTTGCCTTGTGAAAGAACCACCGCAGCCGCTCGATCCGCAACGCTGCCCGGTGTGCGGCAAGGCCAACCAGTGCGCGATGGAGCTGGCCAAAAAAGGCGGCATCGAAAGCAACATCGAAGGCGGCATTGCCCAGCCGCCATGCTGGTGTACGCAAGTTACCTTCAGCGCGAGCCTGCTGGCCAGCGTGGTGCCTGCGAGCCAGGGTTTGGCCTGCATTTGCGCAGCTTGCGCCAGGTCGGCCGAGTTTTCGCAGTCATTCAATCCAAACCACTGAAAAGGTCACCATGCCCACTTACCACATTGAAATGTTTGAAGGCCGCACGCCCGAGCAGAAGAAAAAGCTGGTCGAGGAGATCACCCGCGTTACGGTCGAGGTGCTGGGCGGCTCGCCCGATTCGGTGGACATCCTGATCACCGACATGAAGCGCGAAAACTGGGCGACCGGCGGCAAGCTTTGGTCTGAGCCTAAAACCTGAAGTGTGCGGCGTTCAAAAAACCGACACTGATTGGCACCAATTGGCATTTAGAATGAAAATTAACCCCTGAGTTAACTCAGACAGAAAAACCCTCCTAATTTGGAGAAAAATGGATATACTGACTGCTTAGCTCACGAATAATATAGATAGTATGCTATTTATATGATAGCTTTTGAAGCTTAACCAAGCCATCTGCCCGAAGAACCCAGCGCCACCATGTGCCAATTGCTCGGAATGAACAGCCGCCTGCCGGCCAGCCTGACCTTGAGCTTCACCGGCTTCTCCCAGCGCGGTGGCTCCACTGACCACCATGCCGATGGCTGGGGCATGGCCTTCTTTGAGAGCGAAGGCGACAGCCCCGGCAAAGGCGTGCGTTACTTTGTCGACAAGGAAAGTGCCGCCACCTCGCCCATCGCCAAAATGCTGCGCAGCTTCCCGATCAAAAGCCACAACGTAGTGGCCCACGTGCGCAAGGCTACCGTGGGTGCCGTCACGCTGGAGAACAGCCACCCGTTCGTGCGCGAGCTGTGGGGCCGCTACTGGGTGTTTGCCCACAATGGCGATTTGAAAGATTTCAACCCCACCCTGCACGGCCACTTTCGACCCGTGGGCAATACCGACAGCGAGCTGGCTTTTTGCTGGCTGATGCAGGAGCTTGCCAAGTCGCACATGGGCGTGCCCAGTGTGCAGGAGTTGACGCTGACGCTGCGCGACCTGGTGCCGCAAATTGCCAGCCACGGCACCTTCAATTTTCTACTCTCCAACGGCCAGGCGCTGTGGGCGCATGCCAGCACCAAGCTGGTTTATTTGATCCGCCAATACCCGTTTGGAGAGGTTCACCTGAAAGACGAAGACGTGCGGGTCGACCTGGCCGAGCTCAACGGCCCGCAAGATCGACTGGCCATTGTCGTGACCGAGCCCCTCACCACCAACGAAGACTGGAAGGCACTGGCCCCCGGTGAGCTGATGGTGTTCGTGGATGGCGCGGTACATGCGTGCAGCCTGCAGTCGTGCCAGCTTGTGGCACCGGCCCACCGCGCGCCAACCCCGCTGCACTGCACCGCGTAACCCATGTTGACGTTGCATGGCTACTATTGGCGCTGCCTGGTGTTGGGCACATTGGGGATGCTCGCCGCTGCCTTGCTCACACTGACACCAGTGGCCCGCGACATTGAGCTCAAGCTGGGTGATGCGCTGTTGGCCTTAAGCGCGCCCGAGGTCGACTTTTCAGAGGTGATCGTGGTCGATGTGGACGAGCCCTCGATGGCCCGCCTGCATTCCCAGATTGGCGCCTGGCCGTACAACCGTGATGTCTACGCGCTGGTCACACCCTATCTGCTCAAGGCAGGGGCCAAATCGGTCGCCTATGACATCCTGTTTTCCGAGGCACGCGGGGGCGACGATGAATTTGCCAGCACGCTGACCTCCAAAGTGGTGCTGGCCAGCGCTTCGCTGCCCTTTGGCGGTGCCGCGCACGATGCCAGCTACCGCCAGCGCCTGGCCGAAGGCGGTTGGGCGCGTGGCCCGAACTGGCCGGCCCAACCGTGGGACGACATGACCTTGCCGCTGGCCAAATTCGACAACAAAGCCGAGACGGGCGTGATCAGCATGCTGGCCGATTCAGACGGCACGATTCGCCGCGTGCCGATGCTGCATCGCGCTTACGGCGAGGTGTTGCCGTCCCTGTCGCTGGCAGCGCTCAAGGCGGCGGGCACGCCCGTGCAATTAGATCAAACCAGCCGGCGCGTTCTGCTCAATGGCACAGCCATCCCGATGGACGCAGACGGCATGGTGCATCTTCGCTTTCCGCGCAATTTCAACAGCCTGACCATCGTGCCGTTTTACGAGCTGGCGCTGGCTGCCAGTGGCTCGCCCAAGTTTACTGAACTGGCGCAAACCATCAACGGCAAGATTGTCTACATCGGCAGCTCCAGCGCGGTGCTGGGCGACTTCACTCAAACGCCACTGGGACGAATGGCAGGGCTGCATTTTGCCGCCTCCCTGCCGGTGTTTTTAAAGGGCGGCCTGCTGCTCAAAGCCCGCTCTTGGCCGCTGGATGGTGCGCTGGCGCTGGTGCTGGCGGCGCTGGCCCTGCTGGCAGCCCATCCGCGTGTACAAACCTCGGGCACGGTGCAAGTGCTGGCCCTGCCAGGCCTGCTGCTGGTGGTAGGGTTTTTGGCCTCGTACCTGGGATCGCTTGGCCTCACCGTTGGTGTGCTGCTACCGGCGCTGGCGGCACTCTTCATTCACGTCGGCGCGGTCATCTGGCGCCAGCTTCACCTGTACCGCAAGAGCCGCCAGTTGCTCGTCGACAAGCTGGCGGCCGAGGAAGCCACGCGCCTGAAAAGCCAATTTTTGTCGCACATGACGCATGAGTTGCGCACGCCGCTGACCGCCATCCTGGGTTTCAACAACATCAATTGGAAAAGCGACACGATAGGCCAACAACAGCGCATGAAAAACAGCGCCGTGATTGACCGCAATGGCCGCCACTTGCTGGCGCTGATCAACGGCATTCTGGATCAGGCCCAGCTTGAAGCCGGGCAGGTACGCATCGTGACGCAGCCCGAGAGCTTGCGTGCTCTGGTCGAAGACGTGGTGGCCACGCTCAAACCGCTGGTGCGCGAGAAGCCGGTTGCGCTGCAAGCCACTTATGCCCAAGGCCTGCCGGATGTGGTTGACATTGATGCCTTTCGCGTGCGCCAAATTTTGCTCAATTTGACCGGCAACGCCATCAAATTCACGGCGCAGGGCCAGGTGCTGCTGGAGGTGTCGTGGCGGGATGGAAAGTTGAGCATCAACATCAAAGACACCGGCCCCGGCCTTTCGCCCCAAGCCCAGTCGCGCCTGTTTGCCGCCTTTGCGCAGGCCGACGACAGCATCGCCGCCAAGCACGGTGGCACCGGGCTGGGCCTGACCATCAGCCGCGACCTGGCGCGCTTGATGCTGGGTGAGATCACGCTGATCTCAGAGCTTGGGGTTGGCTCGCAATTCACGCTGGTGTTGCCTGCACCGGCAGGGCAATTGATCCACAGCACTGAATCGGCTGAATCGGCAAGAGAAAGGGAGCTGCAGGCGATGCCAGCTCAGCCGCAGGCACAGCGGTTGCAGGTAGCTGCCATGGCACCGCCGACGCCTTTTGCGCCCGGCGCAAACAGCGCTACCTTCAACACCCCTGCAAAACCTGCGGTTCACGCCCTGCACGGCACGGTGCTGGTGGCCGAAGATGCCGACGACCTGCGCGCACTGGCCGTGATGCACCTCAAACGTCTGGGCTTGACCGTGCTGCAGGCCACCAATGGGCGCGAGGCGATAGACATGGCCCTCGCAGCCATGCCCGATGCGATCCTGATGGACTTGGAAATGCCCGTGATGAACGGGCTGGATGCTGTCAAACATCTGCGCGAGCTGGGCTTCAGCCGCCCGATATTGGCCACCACCGCACACGTTGGTGAGCCGCACCGCACACTGGCGCTGGCGGCGGGCTGCAACGACATGTTGAGCAAGCCGATATCGTTTGCGATTCTGCGCGCCGCGCTGGATGGCGCGATGGGTGGGCGCCAGTTGGCACAAGCCGCGCAACCCGAAGTCACAGTCGTCTGACTGACCCCTTGTAGAAAGTGATTCACCCATGACTGAAAAACTCATCATCCAGGTAGACCGTGACCTGGAAGACCTGATGCCGCTGTTCATGGACACCCGCAAACGCGACATGGAAGGGCTGGCCAAAGGCTTGGCATCCAACGACTTTGCTGCCCTGCGCGTGATTGGCCACGGCATGAAGGGATCAGGCGGTGCGTTTGGCTTTCAATTCGTCACTGACATCGGCGACATCATCGAGGCCAGCGCCCTGAAAAGCGATGCCGCCACGATCGAGCAGCAATTCACCGTGCTGCGTGATTACATGGCGCGGGTCGAGGTTCAGTACATTTAGTGTCACACAAAATATGCTACATATTATGTAGCATGCTGTGCCTATTATTCGGGAGCTAGAGTGCTATTTCTCTTAAATTTTTAGCAAAAACGGGGGGTTGATGTCTAAAATTAACTCGCGAGTTAATTTTTGACGCACTTCACACCTCACACTTGACTCTTTTGCCTGGCCTGCCCCACGGGCACTTGCGCCGCGCACTCCCACGCATCGGTTTGAAACCAGGCTTCGCCGTTGAGGTAATCGCGCAACATCGGTAGCGCGTCCAGCCCCCAGAACAGCTTGCCGTCGACTTCTATCGTCGGCACCCCAAACACGCCATGCTTGATCGCCTCGTCGCAGTTGGATTTCAGTGCGGCCTTGACCTGGTCACTGTCAGGCGCGCGCGCGGGGGCCAAAAGCCTGGCAAGTTCGGCCAGACGGGCCACGTCAGCCGCATCCGCACCGCCTTGCCACACGTGGCGAAAAATCGTCTCGCAGGCATGACGATTGGGTGACAGATTTCCCGGGTCGCCAGGCATCGCGCAGGCCACCGCGAGGCGCAGCAGGCCCAGCGGGTTGAACGGATGCGTCGCCGTCATTTGCAGTGGCGTATTCTGGCGCTGCGCCAGCCACTGCACCTGGCGGTAAGTCCACTCCCGCTTGCCTGCAATCTCGGCGGGCCCCAACTGGCCGTGGTGCTTGAGCAGCGCGGCAAAAAGAACGGGCTTGTAAGTCACGCTGTGGCTATGGCCCGTCAAAAATTCAGGCAGCGCCTCAAACGCCAGATACGCAAAAGGCGAGATGACATCAAAGTAGAACGTCAGGTGCTTCATGGTGGTTCATGGTGGTTTATGTCGTTTTGGATTGCGCGGCACGCTGCGTGATGCGGCTCCAGACTTCGCGCTTGGCCACGTTGTCCATCTGCGACCACACCGCTATTTCATCCAGCGTGCGAAAGCAGCCTTCACACAGGCCACTGTCGTCATTGATATTGCAGATGGACACGCAAGGCGAGGCCACTTGATGACTCGCGGCCTTGGTGGCGTAGTCAAAGTCGTAGGTGGGGGTTGTGACGTTCACCATCAGATCTCCACTCAAGCCGCCACCGCTTCAGCCAGCAAGCTGGCGCGCTTGGTCAACAACGCCGTGGCAGCGCGCGAGTTGGGCTTGCGCTGCAAAAAATCGCTGATGAACTGGCCCGCGTCCAGCAGTTTGTCCAGGTCAATGCCGGTGTTGATGCCCATGCCGTGCAACAGGTAGACGATGTCTTCCGTCGCTGCATTGCCCGTGGCCCCTTTTGCAAACGGGCAGCCACCCAGGCCGGCCACCGAGGTGTCAAACTGCCAAACGCCCATTTGCAAGGCGGCGAGCGTGTTGACCGTGGCCTGGCCGTAGGTGTCGTGAAAGTGGCCCGACACATCGTTCAACTCATAGTGCAGCAACGCCGCGTCCAAGGCGCGCTGCACTTTGAGCGGCGTGCCCACGCCAATCGTGTCGGCCACGCCTGCATGCTGCACGCCAATGTCCTTGAGCATGCGCGCGACCGTGCCCACGCGCTCTGGAGCAATCTCACCCTCAAATGGGCAACCCACCGCGCACGAAATCGCACCGCGCACAGCAATGCCATTGGCGCGCGCCATCTCGGTCACCGGGCGAAAGCGCTCGATACTCTCGGCAATCGAGCAGTTGATGTTGCGCTGGCTGAAGGCCTCGCTGGCGGCGGCAAACACCACAATCTCATCCGGCCAGAGCGCTTTGGGTGCCGCCATCGCCGCTTCCAACCCCTTCATGTTGGGCGTGAGCACCGAGTAACGAATGCCAGGCACGCGCGCGATACCTGCCATCACCTGTGCGTTGTCACCCATCTGCGGCACCCACTTGGGGCTGACAAAGCTGGTGACCTCAATCTCTTTCAAACCCGCCGCCTGCAAGCGGTGCACCAGCTCGATCTTGATGGCCGCAGGCACTGCCTGTTTTTCGTTTTGCAGCCCGTCGCGCGGACCCACATCGACTAATTTGACGCGACTTGGTAGGCTCATGATGGCACCTGTTTTTGTGTTGATTAAAGAGTCAATAACCGCGTTGCGGCTCAACGATACCCGCAACGGGCAGCCCCAGCTCCAAGGCCTTGATCTTGGCCACAATCTGCGCAATCGATTCATCGCGCAAGGTGCGCGCAGAGGTGTGCGGCGTGACGGTGATTTTCGGGTGCTGCCAAAACGGGTGGGCGCTTGGCAGCGGCTCGGTGCGAAAGACATCCAGCGTGGCCCCGGCGAGGTGGCCGTTGTCAATCAGCGCGATCAAATCTTCATCGACCAGATGCCCGCCGCGCGCCACATTGATGACGTAGCCACCGGGTTGCAGCTTCAACAAGGTTTCGCGCCGCATGATGTCGCGCGTGTCTGGCGTCAACGGCAGCAGGCACACCAGCACCTTGCTATTTTTCAGAAACTCGTCAAATTGCACAGGGCCTGAAAAACACCGGATGCCTTCAATCTGCTTGGGCGACCGGCTCCAGCCATTCACGGGGAAATCAAACTGAAGCAGCGCTTTGGCGACGCGCTCTCCCAGCACGCCCAAGCCCATCACGCCCACGGGGAAATCGGTGCGGATTCGCGGCTTGCGGTACGACCATTTGCCTGCGGCCACATCGGCCTCATACCCATCAAATTCACGGAAGTGCCGAATCACCGCGTGGCAAACGTATTCGGCCATTTGCACCGACATGCCCGCGTCGTCCAGCCGCACCAACTTGATGTGCGGCGGGATGCGCAGCGCGGTCAGCGCGTCAACACCGGCGCCGATATTGAAGAGCGCCTTGAGTTGCAGCTGCTCGTCGATGAACTGCTGGGGTGGCGCCCACACCACAGCGTAATCTGCCTTCTCGCAGCCAGCCTTCCACTCGCTGACGGATGCGCCCGGCAGTGCCGCGCGCAGGCCATCAAGCCAAGGCGGCACTTTGGTGTTGGCGCAGCAGATGGTGATGATCATGAGAAAAACAGCATCATGCTGGCAGAGACACAAGCAGTTTCAACAGCTCGGCGCCCTCTGCCACCTGGTCGCCCGGTGCAAACAGCAGCTCGCCCACCACACCATCTGCGGGTGCGGCAATGGTGTGCTCCATCTTCATGGCATCCATCACTGCCAGGGCTTGGCCCTTGGCCACTTTGTCGCCCGACTTCACGCTGAAGGAGACAACCTTGCCCGGCATCGGCGCGGTGAGCCGCCCCGTGTCGGCCGCGCCGTCGCCCGCGTGCGCGAGGATGTCGATCACGGTAATCTGCGTCACGCCTGCCGCCCCAAACACATGGGCGACTTCGCCTTGACGATAGACATTCACGCGGTATCGCTGCCCGGCCCATTGCAGGTCGATCAACGCGCCTGCGTCTGCAAACGTCAGCAATGAACCCGCGACTTCGCCATTTGTGGTTTTGACATCGCCCACCGCGAGCTGCAACGCGCCATCATGCAAATACGTCAACAGTGCCGCACACTTTTCAGCGTGAAACTCAAACTCGAAGCGCCGCCGCGTGAGGCCGTGCGAGCGCCAGCCATCGCGCTGCGACCAGGGGTCAGTCCAGCCGTTGTCGTTAGCCGTCGCAAGTGAACGTTCCTGCAACAGAGTTTGCGCGACCACGGCTGCGATAGCGACGTGAAGGCCAACCTTCTCCTGGTTGAACACCACCGCTGCCTCACGCGGGATCAAGGCGGTGTCCAAATCAGCCTTTTGAAACGACTCGCTATTGACGACGTGGCGCAAGAACTGCACGTTGGTGTTCAGGCCGACGATATGGGTCTGCGCAAGCGCTGCGTCCATTCGCGCCAAGGCCTCCTCGCGCGTGGCGCCGTGCACGATGAGCTTGGCGATCATCGAGTCGTAAAACGGCGAGATGGCATCACCCGCGCGCACGCCTGCGTCCAACCGCACGGGGGCCGCATCCTGCAGCGCAACCCCATCCGCGTTGCGGCTGAAGGTAACGTGAGCGGGCCAATTCAACACGTTGAGATTCCCCGTGGCAGGCAAAAAGTTGTTGTCGGGGTTTTCGGCGCAGATACGGGCTTCAATAGCGTGGCCGTTGATTTTGAGATCAGCCTGCAAAGCGGGCAGACGCTCACCGCAGGCGACACGCAGTTGCCATTCCACCAGGTCATGCCCGGTAATGGCTTCCGTGACGGGGTGCTCGACTTGCAGGCGCGTGTTCATCTCCATGAAGTAGAATTTCATGCTGCCATCGGGCTTTTGCTCAACGATGAACTCGACCGTACCCGCACCCACGTAATTGACGGCCCGCGCCGCCGCCACTGCGGCCTCGCCCATCTGCTGGCGCATCGCCTGCGTCATTCCGGGTGCTGGCGCTTCTTCCAGCACTTTTTGATGACGGCGCTGTACCGAGCAGTCGCGCTCAAACAGGTAAACATAGTTGCCCAGCGTGTCGCCGAACACCTGAATCTCAATATGGCGTGGGCGTTGCACGTACTTTTCAATCAGCACCGCATCATCGCCAAAGCTGTTAATCGCCTCGCGTTTGCAGGATGCCAGCGCGGCGGCAAAGTCTTCAGATTTGTCCACTGCGCGCATGCCCTTGCCGCCACCGCCCGCGCTGGCCTTGATCAGCACCGGGTAGCCGATGGCATCGGCCTCACGCGCAAGCATGGCAGCGTCTTGCCCTGCACCGTGATAGCCCGGCACCAGCGGCACGCCCGCCTTGCCCATCAAATGCTTGGACTCCGCCTTGAGCCCCATCGCCTTGATGGCCGAAGGTGGCGGGCCGATGAAGACCAGGCCCGCATCGGCACAGGCGTGCGCAAACTCCTCGTTCTCACTCAAAAATCCGTAGCCAGGGTGTACCGCCTGCGCGCCAGTGGCTTTGGCCGCTGCCAGAATTCGCGCCCATTGCAAGTAGCTGTCTTTGGGGGCGTTGCCGCCGACATGAACCGCCTCGTCGCAAACGTTGACGTGCTTGGCATGCGCATCAGCATCTGAATAGACGGCTACGGTTTTCACACCCATGCGCGCGCAGGTGGCAGCGACGCGGCAGGCGATTTCGCCACGGTTAGCGATGAGAATTTTTTTAAACATAAGGATATTTTTTAACTCGGTTGGGCCAACCCAGCACCGCCGAACCAGATTCGGACACGTCGCACCAAGCTCTTCAAAAACCTCAGCAGTACGACCAGCAACCAGATGCTCAAGACCAACACAATGGTCAGCGCTACGCCAAACGCCACCGGGTACTGTGTAGCCAGCCACATCATGCCGATCACCAGCCCATCTTCTAACAGGCTCATCGCGATATTGGAGAATGGCTCGGGCGAGGTGTTGATCGCCGCGCGCGTGGTCACCTTGGTGGCATAGGATGTGGCCGCCAACGAGCCGCCCAGCAAACCCGCCATCAGTCCCATGGTGGCGCTATCGGCCCCAAAAACGCCCGCGGCCAACGCTGCGCCCGCAGGCAGGCGAATGACGGAGTGAACCAAGTCCCACAGGGTGTCGAGCCCCGGAATTTTGTCGGCAAAAAATTCGATGAACAGCATAAAGCCGCTGCCCGCCAACACCGCCGGGTGTTGCAATGCGCTCAAACCAGAAGGCAATGGCAACCAGCCCATCCAGCCCGCCATGCCGGTGATGAACACCACCGCATAAAGGCGAATACCGCTGGCCCAGCCTAAAGCGGCAGCCAGTGCCAAAAGCTGTGCCATGTCCATGCCGCTGCTACCTTTTTGCGCAACGCCTGCGATGGATTGCCAGATCTGTAAGAGTGTGTCCATATGCGATTTTCAATCGATTCAATACCGTTTGGCAACCTCTTCCAGCATCACCTCAGTCGCCCCGCCGCCAATGCCCAGAACGCGCGCATCGCGCCACAGCCGCTCAATCGGTGTCTCGCGCATGTAGCCCATGCCGCCATGAAATTGCTGGCAGGTCTGCAGCACTTCGTTGACCAGTTCTCCCGTCAGCGCCTTCAACATTGACACCTCCTGCACGATGTCGCGCCCCTGCGTCACGCTCCAGGCGCAGTGGTACATGAACTGCCGCGCGGCACGGGTTTTGGCATCGAGCATGGCAATGCGCTGGCGGATGGTTTGCTGGCTCCACAGCGTGCTGCCAAAGGCTTGACGCTGGCGCACGTAGTCCAGTGTGAGCTGGATAGCCCGCGT
>JANOTE010000036.1:0-5574 GCA_031416195.1 Rhodoferax sp. | reverse complement strand
GTGCCCGTTTTCAGGCCCAGATAGACCTCGCCAAATGCCAGTGGTGTAGGCGTGGCACCCAGCGCTTCTCCCAAAAACAGCCACTCTTTGCTGCCCGGCATGCGCAGCTTCACGCCTTTCAAATCAGCGGGCGTTTTGACGGTGCGCACATCGCGCAAATTGAGCTGGCGGGTGCCCAGGTAGATCGGCGACAGGATGGTGATGTCCATCTTCTCGCTCACCAGCTTGAACATCTCCTCGCCAATCGGCCCGTTGAACACCTTCATCAAATGCCCCGGGTCGCGAATCACGTAGCCTGCCGTGAACACTGAAAATTCGGGCACCAGCTTGGCAATGTCAAACGCCGAAATCGACGACATCTCCAGGTTGCCGCGCGCCATGGCGGCCGGCTCGGTGCCTTGCTTGAACAGCGAGGCGTTCAGGTTGATCTGGGTGTCAAACTGCCCCGGCGCGTTTTTGTCCAGCTCGTCTTTCAGCACTGTCCACATCTTGGCGTGCCAGTCGTCTGGCACGGCGGGTGTGGAGATACGCAGGACTTGTTTGGTTTGTGCGAGCGCGGGCAGGGCGGTAGCTGCAAAGGCTGCGCCAGCGGTCAGCAAAGTACGGCGGCTAAAGGCATCACGTTGATTCACGTTGAGTCTCCCGTTGAAAGTTATTTTGTCGACAGCCTGCGATTATCGCGCGCGCTGTGGCGCAGTTCTCCCATGCTCAAATCAGGGAGCACGCGCTACCCGTGACAATGAAATTGTTTGAAGATGAGAAATTAAACCAATGACCGAACTACCGCGACCGCCTCCGAATTTCAGCGCAGCCCATGCCGTGCTGCAACGCTGTATCGACACGCAACTGCTCTCAGGCGTGTCCGCTGCGGTACTGCGCAATGGAACGGTGATTGACAGCTTTTGCATTGGCAAGGCTGACCTGCAAAGTGGCGAGGATCTGCGATCTGACCATATTCACCGCGCTTTCTCCAACACCAAATTGGTGACATCGGTATTGGTGCTTTTGTTGCTGGACCAAGGTCACTTTGCGCTGGATGACCCGGTCAAAACCTGGATTCCCGCGCTGGCACATTTGAAGATTCTGCGGGCCGATGCCACTTCAATCACGGCTACCGAGCCACTGGCGCATGACATCACCATCCGCCATTTGCTGAGCCATCAGGCGGGCTTCAGCCACGGCGTGTTTGACCCCGGTACGCTGATCTACAACGCCTATCACGCTTCGGGTGCGCGCAAGCCAGACACCACGCTGGAACAGCTCATGGGTCAGTTCGCCAGGCTGCCGCTGATCTATCAGCCAGGTCAAGGCTGGGCTTACTCGATGGCGACTGATGTGCTAGCCCGCGTGGTGGAGATCGTCACCGGGCTGAGTTTTGCCGCAGCCCTTCAGAGCTTGCTGTTCGACCCGCTGGGCATGGCCGATACCGGCCATGTTCTGCGGCCTGATCAAGTTGCACGTCTTTGCCCCTTGTATGTGGGTGATCTGGCAGACCCGCGCAGGCCTGGACTCCAAAGATTGGACAACGTGCCGTGGCCCCAGGCGTTTTTGAAACCGGTGCCACGCCAGGCCGGCACCAGTGGCCTGGTGACCACCCAAACCGACATGATCTTGCTGTTGCAGCAGTTGCATCCCAGCACATCAACGCTGCTTAAATCCGCTACCTTGGTCGAGATGATGCGTGACCAATTGCCCGCCGACCGCTGCGTGCAGGTGTTTCCAGGCCAAGCCCTGCCCAGCCTGGGTTTTGGCCTGGGCGGCGCGGTGACCCGCAGAACATCCCAGATGCAGCCCAACTCGCCGGCGGGTGAATTCCAATGGGGCGGCCTGGCGGGCACGCACTGGTCGATATCACCTGCCACGGGAATCTCAATCGTGCTCATGACCCAGCGCTACATGGGGTTCTGGAACCCTTTTTGGTTTGAGTACAAGCGCAAAGTGTATGAGGCTTTGGCCTGATTGATGATCAAATCAAGGGGTTGAAAAATCCGGCTTGCGCTTGCCCATGAAAGCGGTAAAGGCTTCGCGCGCAGCAGGCTCTTGCAGCATGCGGCCAAAGCTGACGCTCTCGTCTGCGATTTGCTGCGCGACCAGGCTAGCCTGGCCTTTCTTCATGAGGCGTTTGGTTTCGATCAATGAGCTGATCGGCTTGGCTGCCAGCTTGCGGGCTTGCGTCTGTGCGATGCCATTGGCTTCGGTCGGTGGCACGATGCGGTTGATCAAACCTACTTCCAGCGCGGCCTCGGCCATAAAGGGCTCGCCCAGCAGCAGCGCTTCAGCGGCGCGGTGGTAGCCCATCATCTGCGGGGCCAGCAGGCTGGAGGCGGCCTCGGGGCACAGGCCGAGATTGACAAAGGGCATCGAGAAGGCCGCGTTGTCGCCCGCGTAGACCAGGTCGCAGTGGAACAGCATGGTGGTGCCGATGCCGACTGCCGGGCCGCAAACGGCCGCCACGATGGGTTTGGCGAAACTGCTGATGCCGTACAGAAAGCGCATCACGGGCGTATCTTGCGCAGCGCCGTCAAGCCGGGGCGGGCCATTCAAAAAATCACCAATGTCATTGCCGGCGCTGAATACGGTGGCGTGGCCTTGAAAGACCACGACGCGAATACCGGCATCGCTGCTTGCTTGAGCCAGGGCATCGGCCATGGCGCTGTACATGGCTTGGGTAATGGAGTTCTTTTTCTCCAAGCGGTTCAGCGTGAGGGTCATCACACCGGCTTCGGTGTGGGTGAGGATGTCGGTCATGGGGGTGTTCTCGTTTGCAGGGTAAGGAACGCTCAAGCGGTCAGGGAGTCGCGCACAAATTCCAGTCGGTCTTGGCCCCAAAACATTTCGTCGCCCACGAAAAAGGTGGGTGCGCCAAAGATGCCACGGTCTACCGCCGTCTGCGTTTGCGCTTTCAACAGGTCTTTAATGTCCTGCAAGCTGGCCAGCGCCAGTATCGCCGCGCCATCAAATCCGGCCTCGTGCAACACCGCGCCCACCACAGCCAGGTCATTCATGTTTTTTGAGTCCACCCAGATGGCTTTGAAGATTGTGGCGCAATACAAGTCGAATCGGGCATCGTTGTGTGATTGCAAACCGCTGGCCGCACGCATCAGGGTGATGGTGTTGATGGGGAAGTACGGGTTCATGATGAAGGGCACACCGTAGCGTTTGGCGTAACGGTTCAAGTCCTGAAACAGGTAGCTGCCTTTGAGCGGCACACTGATGGGCGGGCGGTTGCCAGTGGCTTGGAACACGCCGCCGAGCAGCATCGGCTTCATCGCAACCGCTGCGCCCGTCTGTGCTGCGAGTTTGGGCAACTGCGTGTAGGCCAGGTAAGCAGCGGGGCTGCCAAAATCAAAATAGAAATCTACGGTTTTTGTCATGTGATCCTCATGGGTAGCTTGGGGCAGCACTTCAGCTTTTGAAATAGACCAGGCTGCGGCGTTGTCACCAGCAGTGTGCCAGCCTCAGACCACAACCGAGCAGTGTGGTCAAAAAACCGTTGCGAAAGGCTTGTCCTTTGGTGGGCGGCAACCTGCGCACCCATTACGCCTGCGCTCGACACGGCGACTTTCTTGACCTTAAAACAAGACATTAAGTTTCCTGCGTAAATGGGCGCTTAAGGAACGCGAACCCAGGTTTGCGTTCGCCCAAGCGGGCCGATGGAGCCACGCACTTCGAGCTTTTTGCCGCCATCAACCGGGGTCAGGCGCAAGCTGTAGTTCTTACCGTTTTCGGGGTCGAGAATCTTGCCGTCTTCCCACACGTCTTTGCTCTCGGCTTTTTTGGCGCCCCGAATGATTTGCAGGCCCAGGATGGGTTTGTCCTTGCGGTCATCGGAGCATTTGTCGCACACATCGTCCGGCTTGGCATCTTTGCGCAGCAGCTTGGCAATGTTGCCGGTGAGCACGCCTGCGTATTCAGCGATGTTGATTTCAGACTTGACCTCACCCGTTTTGTCATCCACCGTGTTCCATCGCCCCACCGGCGACATTTGGGCGTTCGCGAAAGAGCAAAAGGCAATCGCTGAAAGGGCAAACAATGACTTATTCACGGGCACTCCTTCGGGCTAAAAAAAGGGGTCAAATACGATCAGGCGAACACCGCCTCAGTGTCCATCAACACCTTAGCACTAACCCGCGCGGTTTTAAGCAGCGATGCCGTTTCTGGCAGCAATTTTGCGAAGTAGAAACGCGCCGTTTGCAGCTTGGCGAGGTAGAACGGATCGGGTGACCGTTTTTCCGATTCCGCTGCTGCAATCTCACGCAGCGCCACCTGCGCCATGCGTGCCCAAAAGTAGCCGAACACCAAATGGCCGGCCACGCGAAGATAGTCCACGGCGGCAGCACCCACTTCGTCCGCATTCTGAAAACCCTTAAAGCCCAGCTCGGTGGTGAGCTGGGTCAACTGCTCGCCCAAAATCGCGATCGGCGTGATGAACTCGGCCATCTTCTCATTCACACCTTCTTCTTCCATCAGCGCGCCAACAAGCAAGCCAAATTTCTTCAACGTGGCGCCGTTATTGCCCAGCACTTTTCGACCCAGGAGGTCTAGCGATTGGATGGTGTTGGTGCCCTCGTAAATCATGTTGATGCGGGCATCGCGCACATACTGCTCCATGCCCCACTCCTTCACGTAGCCGTGGCCGCCGAACACTTGCATGCACATCGACGTGGCGGTCCAGCCGTTATCGGTGATGAAGGCTTTGACGATGGGCGTCAGCATCGACAGCATTTCGCCACTGTCTTTGCGCACGTTCTCATCCGGGTGGTGATGCTCTTTTTCCAGAAGCATGGCGCAATACACAGCCAGCGCACGGCCACCTTCGGCATAGGCGCGGGCGGTCAGCAGCATCTTGCGCACATCGGGGTGCACGATGATCGGGTCAGCCGGTTTGTCCAGCGCTTTGGGGCCGCTCAATGAACGCATCTGGATGCGGTCTTTGGCGTAAGCCAGCGCGTTTTGGTACGCCACTTCGGTCAAGCCGAGTGACTGGTTGCCCACGCCAAGACGTGCCGCATTCATCATCACAAACATTGCCTGCATGCCTTTGTTCGGCTGGCCGACCAGGGTGCCGATGGCACCGTCAATCACGATTTGCGCAGTGGCGTTGCCGTGGATGCCCATTTTGTGCTCCAGGCCGCCACAATAAATGCCATTGCGCGCACCCAAAGTGCCGTCTTTGTTGACGTGGAATTTCGGCACGATGAAGAGGCTCACGCCCTTGATGCCGGGCGGTGCATCGGTCAAGCGGGCCAGCACCAGGTGAATGATGTTGTCGGCCATGTCGTGCTCACCGGCGCTGATAAAAATCTTGTTGCCGGTGATTTTGTAGGTGCCGTCGGGCTGGGCTTCGGCCTTGGTGCGCATCAGCCCCAGGTCGGTGCCGCAATGGGGCTCGGTCAGGCACATGGTGCCTGTCCACTCGCCGCTCGTCATTTGGTGTAGGTAAGTCTGTTGTTGCTCAGGCGTGCCGTAGGTGTGCAGGGCTGCGTACGCGCCGTGCGTGAGGCTGGGGTACATCGCCCAAGCCTGGTTGGTGCTGTTGAGCATCTCGTAAAAGCACTGATTGACCACCAGCGG
>JANOTE010000035.1:0-1791 GCA_031416195.1 Rhodoferax sp. | reverse complement strand
TCATCAAGGCGGGCCACGTGCCGCGCGAGCAGATTGAAGACAACGCCCAGTTTCGCCCCGAGATGATGGGTGTGGACGTGCCCAATCAAATCTATTCGCACATCTCGGGTATCGACATCGTGCGCGCGCCGAATGCGCAGGGCGTGGGCGAGTATTACGTGCTGGAAGACAACCTGCGCGTGCCCAGCGGCGTGAGCTACATGCTCGAAGACCGCAAGATGATGATGCGGCTGTTCCCCGACCTGTTCAGTGCGCACCGCGTCGCCCCCATCGCCCATTACCCCGACTTGCTGCTGGAAACCCTGCGCGCCAGCAGCCCGGCCACCACGGCCGAGCCCACGGTCGTGGTGCTCACGCCCGGCATGCACAACAGCGCCTACTTTGAGCATGCCTTTTTGGCGCAGCAAATGGGCATTGAGCTGGTCGAGGGGCAAGACCTGTTCGTCAAAGACATCTTCGTCTACCTGCGCACCACGCGCGGCCCCAAGCGCATTGATGTGATCTACCGCCGCGTGGACGATGACTTCCTCGACCCCAAAGCGTTCCGCCCTACATCGACGCTGGGCTGCGAAGGCCTGCTGGACGTGTACCGCGCCGGCCACGTCACCATCTGCAACGCGGTGGGCACGGGCGTGGCGGACGATAAATCGATCTACCCTTACGTGCCCAAAATGATTGAGTTCTACTTGGGCGAGAAGCCTATTTTGAACAACGTGCCGACGTACGTGTGCCGCAACAAGGACGACCTGGACTACACGCTGGCCCACTTGAAAGAGTTGGTGGTCAAGGAAGTGCATGGCGCAGGCGGCTACGGCATGTTGGTGGGGCCAGCGGCGACCCAGCAGGAGATTGAGGACTTTCGCAAGGCGATCTTGGCCAACCCCAGCGGCTACATCGCGCAGCCCACCCTGAGCCTGTCAAGTTGCCCGACTTTTGTCGAAAGCGGCATCGCGCCACGCCACATCGATTTGCGGCCCTACGTGCTGTCTGGCAAAACCGTGCAGATGGTGCCGGGCGGCTTGACCCGCGTGGCATTGAAAGAAGGCTCGCTGGTGGTCAACTCGTCTCAGGGTGGAGGCACCAAAGACACCTGGGTTCTAGAGGCCGATGCAGAACCAGCCGCGCCGCCGAAGTCGGCCACCCAGTCGCAATCCCAAACGCAAATGTCGTGACCTGACCGTTCTCAAAGATAGGAGCCCACCATGCTGTCACGCACCGCAGACCATTTATTCTGGATGTCCCGCTACACCGAGCGCGCGGAGAACACCGCCCGCATGCTGGATGTCAACTACCAAAGCTCACTCTTGCCGCAGTCTGAGGCCATGGCGCAAGTCGGCTGGCAGGGCCTGATCAGCATCAGCGAGCTGCTGCCGGCCTACACCGAGCTGCATGGCGAGATCAAGGCGCGCGAGGTGATGGATTTCATGGTGAAGGACGAAAGCAACCCCTCGAGCATCATCTCGTGCCTGAGCGCCGCGCGCGAGAACGCCCGCGCCGTACGAGGCACGCTCACCACCGAAGTTTGGGAGACTGAAAACACTACCTGGCTTGAAGTCAAGCGCATGATCAAGGCAGGCGATTTTGAGCGCAATCCGCCGCAATTTTTTGAATGGGTGAAATTCCGATCGCATCTCTCGCGCGGTGTCACGGTAGGCACCATGCTGATGGACGAGGCGCTTTACTTCATGCGCTTGGGCACTTTTCTGGAGCGCGCCGACAACACCGCGCGCCTGGTCGATGTGAAGTTTCACGCCGTGCAAAGTGATTTTTTTGGTGCCGCTGGCGAGAAAG
>JANOTE010000034.1:0-3518 GCA_031416195.1 Rhodoferax sp. | reverse complement strand
CGTGGCGCCACCTGCCGCGGCGGCATTCAATATTGACAACGCCAAACAGGCGCGCGAGGTTGAAGCCCGCCTCACCCCGCACCCGCTGGGCACCTACACCTCGCCGTTGAATCTGGTGCACCCCGTCGGCAATGGCCTGCCCGCCGTGTACGTGCGTTGCACCCAACCGCTCTTTGCAACCCTGCAACCGGCGCGCGAGTGGGTGAAGGCCAACGGCATGCGCACGGTAGACATCAAAACCGGACACGACGCGATGATTTCAGCGCCGGGGCTGTTGACGGACTTGCTTTGTGAGCTGGCGGGTTGACGGCGGCGCCGCGATTTCGTCATGCACGAGAAAACAGTCACTGCTATTTTTATAGCTGCTTACGCACATTATTTGTGACTTAGGGGCTGATTTGGTTTGAATTTCTTCGGTAGCAAGGTTGGAATCATGCAGTTGTTAATAGGCTTGTTAACAATTGTTCTCCACCTTGGCCACCGCCAGCAGCGCGGCCACTACGGAGTACTTCTGTTTGACTTTCACAGGCAGCACCGTGCCGAACCGGCCGCCGCAATCGCCACGACGAATTTGACCGGCTGATCGGGGCATCTGACTTGCGCTGTTGCTTAACGAGCGAACGCCAGTGAACCGAGCACGTCCGCAGCGGTGGAATATCGGATATTGCAGCCAGCGAGCTGCGGCGCCCAATGTCCAACAATTGGCGACGCGCAGTGGGCGCTATACATGTGGCTTTGGTCAAAAAGAGCAATGGCCATGTCCGCGCCAACCACCGCGATCAAGAAGTCCTGCTACATTGCCGTGTCGAAAATATACAAAGGGAGCAGGTAGCGTGATCAAGCTCATTGGCAAATTGGCAGTATTGCCACTGGCACTTATCTGGGGCGCGGCCGCGTCGGCGCAAGCGCCCGACATCGCCGTCAAACTCATCGGCGCTTCTTACTTCGAAGCGCCACCCAATCGAGACAAAAACCTGGCTATTTTTAGTACGGGGTCAAGCCTGGAACGGGTTGAAATCCATGCGGTTGCTACCAGCGCCAGCAAGGTTTTTGCCGAGTTGACTCCTGGCTTTGAAAAGCACGACATTTCGGTGACGGCTGTTCTTCCTGACAAAACGATGCTGTCATTGGGCGAGGCGGCGATAAGCGCCATTTTTAAGGTCAGCAACGACGCCAAAGCCCGCACCTTCAATTTGAAGCTTGACCGGCTGCCAGACCGGGCTATTTCGGGCCTGATATTTGAAGGCGCCCTGCCAGTGCAGGTGGCCAAAGGGTTTCTCAAATTGAGTGCCAAATTTGAAGCTCGTGCTGGCTCCAAGTTTGCGTTGGGCGACGTAAAAGCTGTGGTTGAAAAGCTTGATGGCCAGACCCTCACCTTGGCTGGCGACCTTGGCCTCACTCGCCTGCGCAGCATTGCCATCAAGCAAGCGGACGGGCGTGTCATAGCTGCTGAACGTTACGGTTATTCCGTCATGAATGCTGCCGTTGAGACGACCTGGAAGTTTACCTCTGCTCCAGCTTCGGGAACACTCGAAGCAGAGCTGTACCAACCACTTGAGGCTGTCAAAGTTCCCATCCGCTTCGTCATTGGCAAGCCTTATTAGCCATCACGTTTCATTGGGCCGCTGGAAGCCGTTTTGAAGAACTTTGAGGTGTCACAGAAACGCAGCCAAGCGGGCAAGGGCGCCGGCTTTTTGACCGTCTTCGCGCTCGTGTGGAATTGGTTCGTTTTCGCGCTGATGCTCCCCAAGAGCGGCATACCGTTTTGGTTCAAGGCCATATTTGCCATGATCGGCGTGATCGTGGCCTTTGGGGCGGCGCAACTGTGGCGCCAGCGCCTCAAAGGTGGCAGCGTCAGCCTGACGTTGTCGCAAGACCCAGTGCCGCACGGTGTGCCGGTGGTCGTCGAGTTTGAGGTAGACCGATCCATCAGCGCCGACAAATGGCTGGTTGAAGCAAAAATAATGTCGCGTTCGAACGGCAACAGCAGCTTTGGGATGCTTTGGAGCCAGGACTTCACGGCGACTCCAACGCAATCGCACCGCGTCCGCGCCGAAGTGGCCCTGCCCAGCGACTTCCCCAGCACGGCGGCATCGGACGAGGACACGGCCTACCTGGTGACGCTGACTTTGAAAGCCAACGGCGTCGATTGGACTTTCAACCTGGAGACACGCAGGGCCAGCGCCAGTGAGGAGCAGTTTGCGTCGCGCGATGCCCTCATTCTGAGCAGCACCAAACCCACATACACACCCGCGCAAGTGGTGGCCCAGCGCAAGCGCTGGAATCTGTGGCTGGGCGGCTTTGTCGCATTAACCGTGGTGAGCCAGCTTGCCTACTTTCTTGATCTTGACATCTTGCCGCGCGCCAAGGCCATGCTCGGCGTCGGCGCCTACTCCACCGCTGTTCAGACGGAAGAATTTGACATTCGCGTCACCAACCATTTGATCAACGACTGGGCCTTGCGCGGCCGCTTGATCGGCAAGGCCCGGGTTGTTGACGGCAATCTCATCGTGCGGATCGAATCGCTGGTGATTCAGCCCGTGGGCGCCTGCACTGGGGACATCAGCGCCTGCGATGTCGCTTCGGCGAAATTGTTGCTCACGCGGGACGGCGACGAGAGTTTTTCCACGCTGGCGCAAAGTGATGTGATCGCCGTCAACGCCAATTTGCGGGAGATCACCCGCTGGAGCCTGCCGCAAGATCAGGTAGGCGCCGAGATCCGCATGAGGCTGCCTGCTGTTGTTGACACAGAGGGTGTTCGGTTCAAGCTCGAAATTCGATCCCAAAACAACGCCACGGTTTATCCGGGGCACGGCCCCTACCTCAACCTGCACCGCGCCTTGGCCAAGGCCGGCGCTGCCGTCGATCCCTGCGAGCAGCTCACGGGCAGGTTGGAACTGGTGCGAGCCGGGTGCAGCGAGCGCTTGCGCCGCGAAGGGCGGCTCGGGGAGGACCAGCAAGGGATGCTGGGCCGCGTGGTGGCGGCGCTGCGCCACGGCGTGCATACCATCGCGGCGCGCCTGGGCTTTGGCTCCAGCGCAGTGCCTGCGCGCGAAACCTTGGATGATTTGTTGCTGGAGGCGCTGCGCACTGAAAGCTTCGAATCGGTGGCCGTGTTGCTCGCCGCAGGCGCCAGCCCAAACGCGCACAGCGCCGATGACGCGGGCCGCACGGCCCTGGGGTATGCGGCGGCGAGCAATGACATACCAATGACCGAGCGTTTGCTGGCCGCCGGCGCCGATGCGAACAGCCGAAAAGCCAACAGCCAGGGCCAGATCGTGACCCCCTTGACGCAAGCCTTGCGCACCGACGCCGCGGCCGCTGTGCGCAGCCTGCTCAAGGCCGGAGCAGCAACTGCCATCCAAGACCCGACCGGCTGGACTCCCATGCACATTGCCGCCTACGAAAGCGCTGCCGGATCGATAGAAGAACTCGCAAGCGCAGGCGCCGACATCAATGAACGCACCACGGCCAACCGGCACCAGACACCACTGCAAACGGCGCTGCAATTCGGCAAC
>JANOTE010000033.1:0-3398 GCA_031416195.1 Rhodoferax sp. | reverse complement strand
CAAAACCCCGGATCGCAGCGCGTTTCTAAGTAGCATTGAGTCTATCCCTGACAAGTTGAGTGTTGATGGAGCAGGAAAATTTAAGGCACGTCGCAGCGTGAAAAAGCCACACACAGAACCAATGCAGGTCACTATACTGGTGTTGGCTACACTAGGCTCCGCAGCAACTCTGATGGTAGTGTCGTATGTTGCCAAAACGGTTATCTAACAATTAAACAGAGGAGATCGGGATGAAATACTTTAATTTAGGCAGAGGCTTGGGCACCGCAGTCACGCTGTGCCTACTGGCTGGCACATCAGGCGGCGAGGAAATCCAGGGACAAAAAGGAATGAGCAGCGGCAGCGCGACGATTTCCAAAGCTATCAACGTCTCGCAAGCGCAGTTGAACAACGCCGGCAAGCAAGGCAAAGACTGGCTTCACACCAACGGCGACTATGCCCAGACCCGCTTCTATCCGGGTACGCAGATCAACGCTGGCAATGTCAAAAAACTCAAGTCTGTGTTTACCTTTCAGACCGAGGTGCGCGAGTCCATGGAAACGGCGCCCATCGTAGTGGATGGTGTGATGTACATGACAACGTCGTACAACCATGTCTACGCGCTGGATGCGGTCACTGGCAAAGAGTTCTGGCATTACAAGCACAAGATGGGCGCCATCACCACCTTTTGCTGCGGCCCGAACAACCGGGGTGTGGCGATAGAGGGTGGCAAGCTGTTCATGGGCACGCTGGATGCCAAGCTGGTATCGCTGGATGCCAAAACCGGAAAATTACTGTGGGAGACCGAAATCGCCGATCCTGAAAAGGGCTACAGCGAAACCATGGCGCCCACCGTGGTGGACGGCAAGGTGCTGATCGGCACCAACGGTGGCGAGTATGGCGTGCGTGGTTTTGTCAAAGCGTTCAATGCGGCTGATGGCAAATTGCTGTGGACGTTCTACACGATTCCTGAAAAAGGCCACGAAGGCGTGTGGGCTGAAAATGATGCGACAGGCCGCAACATGAAGTGCGACATTGCCTCTGAAAAAGCGGCTTTGGCGCGAGACAGCTCGTTCTACCAAACGCTGGGTGGCGGTGTCTGGATGAACCCGGCGGTTGATCTGAAAACGCGCACCATCTTCTTCGTGGCGGGTAACCCGTCACCCGACCTGTATGGCGCTGAGCGCCCCGGCGACAATCTTTACACCAACTCCATGATCGCAGTGAACCTGGACACTGGAACCTACAAGTGGCATTCGCAGTACATCGCCCATGATGTGTGGGACTTGGATGCCGTGAGCCCACCGATTCTGGTGGATGCCAAGGACAAGTCCGGCAAGATGGTGCCTGCGGTGATTCATGGCGGCAAGACTGGTCACGTGTACGTGCACAACCGCGAAACTGGTGCTTTGATTCGTTTCTCAGAAGCCATGGTTCCGCAGGAAAACATGTGGGTGCTGCCTACGGCCACTGGTGCGCGCATGTTGCCGGGGGCCAATGGCGGCGTGGAGTGGTCGCCCATGGCGGTCAACGCCAAGCTGCGCATGGCCTACGCGATGAACTTGCACCAACCCATGACGTACCACGTTGAGGCATCCAAGTACCCCGGTGGCAAGCTCTGGCTGGGTGGCGCGTTCAAGGTGATCGAGGGTGAAAAGCAGTGGGGCAGGCTGGCAGCAGTCAATATCGACACGGGCAAAATGGCTTGGAAGTTTGACACCGAGCAGCCCCTGATAGGCGGCGCGCTGGCCACGGCGGGCGATCTGGTGTTTTATGGCGAAGGCAACGGACTGTTCCGTGCGCTGCACGCGAAGACCGGCAAGCTGCTGTGGGAGTACAACTGTGGCGCGGGTGCCAACGCGATGCCAGTGTCGTACACCGTGAGCGGCCGCCAGTACATCGCGATGGGCTGTGGTGGCAACACCCAGCTTGACTTCAAACGCGGTAACTCAATGCACGTGTTTGCGCTGTCCAACTGACCGACCAAACTGAACAGCTAAACTGAGCACGTTACCCAAGTCACCTTACCCAGTTGATCAATGGCCATCTGAGAAGGTGGTTATTTATATTTTATAAGCCGAAATTCGATGCGCAAAATTTCCTCAATGCTGTACTGCGTGTTGTCTCTCTGGGTGAGCTTGCAGATACCGGCCATCGCCCAGGACATTGAGGCGGGGCGCGCTAAATCCCAAGTTTGCGCCGCCTGTCACGGAGCCGACGGCAATGCGCCAGCGGCTATCTTTCCAAACTTGGCGGGCCAAACCTGGCGCTACATCTACATCCAACTCAAAGATTTTAAAGAAGGCAAGCGGGTGAATGCGTTGATGACCCCCATGGTCGAGCCCTTAAGTCGGCAGGACATGATCAACATCGCCAATTTTTATGCCGCCCAACCCGTCAAACCGTCCCCCTTTAAAGCGGATGAGGGTAAGATCAAGCTGGGGAAGGCCAAGGCCGACGAAACCCTGTGCACCATGTGTCATTTAGGTGGGTTTGCGGGGCAGAACGAGGTTCCCAAGGTCGCAGGTCAGCAGTACGACTACATCGTCCAGCAACTTCGCGATTTCAAAACCCGCAAGCGCAATAACGACGCTGGCAGCATGACCAGCGTGGCGCAGACCTTGAGCGAGACCGATATGGAAAACCTCGCTCACTACCTTACCAGCCTGCGCTAGCCAGGTCGCCAGCGTTCACAGGTTCAACAATGCTTCAGACACCGACCACAGCCTAAGCACAGCCTCGTCATCCATGATGCGCGGCAATTAGCCCGAGACGCGGTTGGTCGACTTTGCGGGCAGCCCCTGTTTGCTGTCTTCCAGCTAATATCCACCCTGCCCGTTGCCCGCGCGCGCGGTTCCCAGCCTCAAGGCCGCAGGCGCCATCAGTGATGAAGGCGTTGCGACCTTGAAGGGAGATGCCATGCACCGCCTCCAGCGCCGTGGTGCAGGCACCGAAAAATGACGTAACGACCGCTGTCGATGCTGTTGACATAAAAATGAACCATTCGGTTAATAATTCATAAAAAATGCTCATTTTTTTTGAGATCTTTTAACTCAATAGCCTCCTGGCTTCCGTAAAATATGGAGTTTTTGCTATATATAATAGAGCTTAAAACGTAAAGCGTACGGCGCTGAATGATGCTACCCGGGTGTTCGAGCTGAAAAGCTGGTGAGCCACACGACCTGTCGGTTTGGCATTGCGTGAAATGCCAGACACCTCAATGTTTGAGCGTGACATGTATCCAGCGGAAACGAGGTCGGGGTAACATTAACTGTTGCGAAGCGCCCGATGCTGCGCGAGCAAGGTAATGATTGAACAGGTCGCAATGACTTCAAATGGGGTCATTGCGGCTGAACATGCCCGCGAATCAACCGCCCTTTTTCGGACGCTTGCCCGGGTTCTTCTTGCTGTTGGTCGAG
>JANOTE010000032.1:0-3494 GCA_031416195.1 Rhodoferax sp. | reverse complement strand
AGGCGATGGGCGATTTGAGCGTTGACGACGCGCTGCGCAAGCGGCTCAATGAGTCTTTTTTTCAAACAGCGGACTGGATGCGCAACGTCAACGTCTGATCACTGTTTGATGGATGTCCAAATCGAAGCAGCCCTCCTGGCCCTCATCCGCCAGCGCGGCTTGCTCGCCAGTGTCTGCCCATCCGAGGTCGCGCGCCAACTAGCGCCGCAGGACTGGCGGGCACTCATGCCGCGTGTGAGAGTTGTGGCGAGTTCACTGGCGCAGGCAGGCCAGCTTGAAATTGCCCAGCGTGGCAAAACAGTCTCGCCCCAGGGGCCATGGCGCGGGCCGATTCGGATTCGTGTGCCTGCACGAAATTCGGCCCCCAAAACCGAAGACTGAAGACTCAGTTCGCTCCTGGCGACTGCGTCAACAACACCACCAGCGCCCCAGCTCCGCCATCCGCCGGCTTGGCCTGCACAAAGGCCAGCACTTCCTTCTTTTGCACCAGCCAGCTTTGCACCCGGCTTTTGAGAATGGGGGCTTTGCCGGGGGAGCCCAGGCCTTTGCCGTGTACCACGCGCACGCAGCGGATGCCGTGTTTGTGCGCCTCGCGGATGAAGTGGCTCAGGGCCTCGCGGGCGTCGTCGCGGCGCAGGCCGTGCAGGTCGAGTTGGCGCTGGATGCTCCAGTCGCCACGGCGCAGTTTGCGGGTGACATCGGTGCCGATGCCGGGCTGGCGAAAGCTCATGTGCTCGTCTGACTCCATCAGCGTGCCGATGTCAAACTCGTCGCTGATGGCTTCGATCAGCACGGCTTGGTCGTCCAGCTCAGCTTGGCGCGCAATTGGCTCAGGTTTGGCCTTGACCAGAACGGCGCGGCGCTTGTCGGGCAGCGGGTTGACAACCCCAGCGGCGTTGACGAAGAGGTTTCTCTCGGCTGCCAGTTTGGCGGCAACCCGTGCATGTTCAGCAGCCACCAATGCCTGCTGTTTTGCGCGGGTCTCAATCGCCTGTTTCACGCCTTTCAGGCCTGCCAGAGAAGTCAACTTTTCAGGCTTCACAGCAGGCCTTTCTCGGCGAATGAAAACACTTCGCCAGTGCCCACAATCACGTGATCCATCACCGGGATGTCGATCAGCGCCAACGCGGCTTTCAGAACGCGCGTAAGCGACTCATCGGCACCCGAGGGTTCGGCTGCGCCGCTGGGGTGGTTGTGCGCCAGCACCACGCTGCTGGCCTGGTGATGCAGCGCCCGCAGCACCACCTCGCGCGGGTACACGCTGGTGTGAGTGAGCGTGCCCTGGAACAGCTCTTCCATGGCGACCATGCGGCTCTTCACATCGAGAAACAGCACGGCAAACACCTCCTGCTTCTTACCGGACAGTTGCAGTTGCAAATAGTCTTTGACGGCACCTCGCGTGGCGAACACGGTTCGGCTTTTGAGCTGCTGGGCCATGGCGCGGCGGGCCAACTCCAGCACCGCCAAAATCTCGGCGCGCTTGGCGGGCCCCAAGCCTTTGACGCGCTTCAAATCATCGCCACTGGCGTGCAGCAACCCGGCGATGCCGTCAAAACCCGCCTCGCCCGCCGCATTTGTTTTGAGGTGCAAAAGCTCGTCGGCCATTTGCAAAACGCCTTTGCCGGCAATGCCGGTGCGCAACAGCAGGGCCAGCAACTCGGCATCGCTTAAAGCACTGGGGCCGCGTGCGAGTAGCTTTTCGCGCGGGCGGGCATCTGCGGGCAGGGATTTAATGGACATGAAGATGACAAGGCCTGTGTTCAGCGCTGCAAGCACAGGCTTTCTACAATACAGACATGATTATCGAGAGTTCTATGACCACTGTGAGTACTCAGGTTGAACCCAGCTCCTTCCTCACCTTGCATTACCGCTTGGCTGGGACTGCGGGCGACATCATCAACACCTTTCCGGGCAAGCCCGCTACGCTGTCGCTGGGTACGGGCGAGCTGTCGCCTGCGGTGGAGCAATGTCTGCTGGGTCTTGAAGAAGGCACCCGCGCCATGTTTGAGCTGCCCGCTGGCGCTGCGTTTGGCGAACGCAAAGCCGATATGCAGCAATGGGTGGCGCGCAAGCTGCTCACGCAGTTGGGCGACCCGCTGGAAACCTACCGCGTGGGCGACGTCGTGCAGTTCCCAACTCCCGATGGGCAAAGCCAATACGCGGGTGCTGTTGTACGCGTCGGCAATGACGATAGCAG
The DNA here is from genome assembly GCA_031416195.1 of Rhodoferax sp. GTDB lineage: Bacteria > Pseudomonadota > Gammaproteobacteria > Burkholderiales > Burkholderiaceae_C > JANYCG01. Next base: position 1,297 of record JANOTE010000032.1, on the reverse strand, counting down.
CGATGCGGTGTTGTTCGACTTCAACCATCCGCTGGCCGGTCAGCCGGTCACGTTTGAAGTGCATTTGATTGGTGTGTTATGAGCGCTGTGCCGCAAGAAATAGTTTTAGCCGAACCCAGGGGTTTCTGTGCGGGGGTGGACCGTGCGATTGAAATCGTAGAACGCGCGTTGGAAAAGTTTGGCCGCCCGATCTACGTGCGGCATGAGATCGTACACAACACCTACGTCGTGAACGACCTGAAAGAAAAAGGCGCGGTCTTCATTGAAGCGCTGGCCGATGTGCCGCCCGGTGCCACCCTGGTGTTCAGTGCGCACGGCGTGAGCAAGGCGATTCACAACGAGGCGCATGAGCGCGGTTTTCAGATTTTTGATGCCACCTGCCCACTCGTTACCAAGGTGCATGTGGAGGTGGCCAAGCTGCACAAACAGGGCTACGAGTTCATCATGATTGGTCACAAGGGGCACCCGGAAGTTGAGGGCACCATGGGCCAGTTGAGCAGCGGCATTCATCTGGTGGAAGATGTTGCCGACGTGGCGAAACTGAATCTGCCGCAAACCCAGCGGCTCGCCCTGGTCACGCAAACCACGTTGAGCGTGGACGATGCGGCCGAGATTGCCGCCGCCGTGAAGGCGCGCTTCCCCCACCTGCGCGCACCCAAGCAGCAGGATATTTGCTACGCCACGCAGAACCGGCAAGATGCGATCAAAGTGATGTCGCCGCAGGTTGACCTGATGATCGTGGTCGGCAGCCCCACCAGCTCCAACAGCAACCGCCTGGCTGAACTGGCCCGCAAACTGGGTGTGGAAAGCTACATGGTTGATAGCGCCGAAGAGCTGCAACCGCAGTGGCTGGAAGGCCGCCAGCGGGTCGGGCTGACTGCGGGAGCATCCGCACCGGAGATTCTGGTCAAAGAAGTGATCGACCGCATCAAGGCCTTGGGCGCGGTGTCGGTGCGCAAGATGGACGGGATACAGGAGACCGTCAAGTTCCCGTTGCCCAAAGGATTGAAGGTGGATGGCGTGAAGTCATGAACCTGGACATCTTGCGCGATGAGATTGACGCGGCAGTTCGCCGATTAAGCCGTCACAGCGAATTTTTACGCGAAACGCCGCTGCTTAAACTGCCCGGCTGCGCCTTCAACATCAACTGCGCCGAGGTCTGGCTCAAGCTCGAACAGTTGCAGGTGGGCGGCAGCTTCAAGGCGCGCGGCATGTTGAACCGCATGCTGGTCAACCCGATCCCCAAAAGCGGGGTGATCGTGGCATCCGGCGGCAACGCGGGCATTGCCACGGCGGC
>JANOTE010000031.1:0-5789 GCA_031416195.1 Rhodoferax sp. | reverse complement strand
CCACCACTGTCGGTAAGGATCGGCTTGTCCCACTTTTCAAACTTGTGCAGCCCGCCGAAACTTTGCATCACATCCAAACCGGGACGCATCCACAAATGAAAGGTGTTGCCTAAAATGATCTGCGCACCCATGTCCTCAAGGCTCTGCGGGGTCACGCCTTTGACGGTGCCGTAAGTGCCCACAGGCATGAAAATCGGCGTCTCCACCACGCCGTGGTTCAGCGTAAGGCGGCCCCGGCGGGCGTGGCTGCCGCTGGCGAGGTCGGTTTTAAGGAGATCGAATTTCAGCATTTAGACCTCTGACAACGCTCCGTACCTGCGCAAGTACGTTGTAATCCCCATGTTGTGATGGGTTTCTGAAAGTGACAAGCTGTCGTCATTTGGAGTGTGTGGATTTGCACTTTGACCTTGAAAGAAACCGCCGAAATATTTCGAGTGCAGTTGCATACGTTCGGCGCTCTCCAGGCCGTACGTGAGAGGAAAGAGCTGCTTTGAGCCAACTACTTCAGTCGATTTGATTTTTGGCAGTAAGCCACCTTCCAAGCCAAGGCGTTTCATATTTGTTGCGTCAAAACTGAACCCCAGGAATGCGACCCTCGTAGACTCTTCAATCCACCTTTTTGACACGGCGAAACTTTCATCGCCTCGATCTTCGCCGATGACACGTATCCGCGCAGATATGTCATTACCGTAGTATTTGGAATTTTTACTGTCACCGTGGGGAACTTCACCCAAAGTACCTACAGTTCCGTAAGGGTGCGTGATTTGAAGCTCGCCGAAAACAAACTTGAAGCCGCCCATAAGCCAGGCTCGCCCCTGCACCAAGAATCAGCACTGTGCGACCGGTCATAGCTTTTCTTTTGCAAAGTACCTAACACCAGGCAGACCTTCAAAGTGCGCGTCTTGCGTCCACAATGTGGCTTTGTTCAGTTGGGCTGTGGCGTAGATCAAGCTGTCGGCGAGCGGCAGGGTGAGAGTCGCAGCTTGGCGGGCTAGGGTGAGGTCGATATCAATCACGCGGCCCCGGCACATCACAGACTCTGAAAACGCTGCAATAGTCGCATCGAGTTCACGACGCATTTTTTTGATAACCTCGTAAATGGTGATGATGGGCACTATCAAGCTTTCAGACGCCTCTGCCACCGTGGCGAACAAATCGGCGCGCGGCGTGTCGCGGAAGTATTCAATCCAGCACGACGAATCAAGCACGATCAACGCAGGCCCTGATTTGGTCGCAGTCAAATTGACCGCCATCAGAAGCGATCAGGCTCGTTAGGGATGTCGCTGTTGGTCAAACCGCGCGCGATGCCCCGGTAGGCGCTGGCGGGCTTGTAGGGCACCAAATGGGCCATGCCATCAATTTCGATCCAAGTTAGCTTTGCTCCTGGTTTGAGGTTCAGGCTTTCTCGCATGGACGCGGGCACCACCACTTGGTATTTGCTTGATAACGTGACGGTGCTGTTTGAAGTTTTCATATCGATCTAGTATATCGCTTTACTAGTATCTCGTCGATAAATTGTCTGTGGCTTATAACTTCAAGGTTGCCGCGCCAACAACATCGCATCCCCATAGCTGAAGAACCTGTATCGCTCGCGAATTGCGTGTGCATAAATCGCGCGAATCGGCTCATACCCCGCAAATGCACTCACCAGCATCATCAGACTCGACTTGGGCAAATGAAAGTTCGTGATCAACAGGTCTACCAGCTTGAATTCGAAGCCCGGGGTGATGAAGATTTGCGTATCGCCCGTTGCTTGCCCACTCGCCGCCCACGCCTCCAGCGTGCGAACTGTGGTGGTGCCCACGGCGATGACGCGGCCACCGCGCGCATGACATTCGGCGATGGCGGTTTGCGTCGCCAGTGGCACGTCGTACCACTCACTGTGCATTTGATGGTCGGTCAGATTCTCGGTCTTGACGGGCTGGAACGTACCCGCGCCGACATGCAGCGTCAGGCTCGCGCGGTTCACGCCTTTGGCATCCAGAGCCGCAAGCAGCGCATCGTCAAAGTGCAACGCCGCAGTCGGCGCTGCGACCGCGCCAGGGTTTTTGGCGAACACGGTCTGATAGCGCGATACGTCATCTGCTGAGTCGGCATGTGTGATGTATGGCGGCAGCGGCACGTGGCCGTGGCGCTCCATCAGCGTGTGCGGGTCGTCGCCCGCGTCATTGCTCAATACGAATCGAAATAGCGCGCCGTCGGCATGCGGCCAGCGTCCCAGCAAGGTGGCGCTCAAGTGGTCGCTGGTGCCCGCAGCGCCTACCAGCGCCACGGTGGTGCCGACTTCCGGTTTCTTGCTCACCCGCATGTGCGCGGCGACCTGGTTGCCGCCCAGCACGCGCTCGATCAGCAGCTCCAGCTTACCGCCAGTCGGTTTCTCGCCGTACAGGCGGGCCTTGATGACTTTGGTGTCGTTGAAGACCAGTAGATCGTCGGGATTCAGCAGGTTGGGCATATCACGAAAAATCCGATCAACAAGTGCGGTTTGCGTTCCATCCAGCAGCCTTGAGCCGCTGCGCTCAGTGGCGGGGTGCTGGGCAATCAGCTCAGGGGGCAGAGCGAAATCAAAGTCGCTTAATGTGTAGGTGCGCATGGGGCAGAATTGTCCCATGCCGAGTAAGCCTCCAGAGCCAGCCACCAACCCAGCAGTCGTCAAAAGCCCCCTGCAAAAAGCGCTGGGCAAACTCGACTTGCGCCGCGACATCGATTTGGCGCTGCACCTGCCGCTGCGCTATGAGGACGAGACGCGCATCACGCGTCTGGCCGATGCGCGCGAAGGCGACACGCTGCAATTTGAAGGAACGGTGACCAGCAGCGAAATCAAGCTGGGTGCGCGGCGCCAATTGCTGGTGACGGTGGACGACGGCTCGGACACGTGTACGCTGCGCTTCTTTACCTTCTACCCGTCACTGCAAAAAGCCTTGGCGGTGGGCAACGTCATCCGCGCGCGCGGTGAAACTAAGGGCGGCTTTTTGGGCTGGACCATGATGCACCCCAGCTTCAAACCTGCGGGTGCAGCGCTGCCCACGTCGCTCACGCCGGTCTACTCCACAGTGGCGCAACTGCCGCAGGCGTATTTGCGCAAAGTCGTGCTCAGCGGCTTGGCTCGGGCGGAGCTCTCTGAGACGATTCCTGCTGAAGTTTGGAACCAAAAACGCCCTCTGCCCTCGTGGAATTTGCGTGACTCGCTATTCTTTTTGCACAACCCCGCGCCTGATGTGTCGCTGCCTACTTTGATGGATCACAGCCACCCGGCCTGGCAGCGTCTGAAGCTCGAAGAACTGCTGGCGCAACAGCTCTCGCAATTGCAGAGCAAGCGGGCTCGTGCAGTGCTGCGCGCGCCGCCTCTTTCGTCCAATCGCGTGTCAAAAAAGCGTGTCGCGCTTCACGCCAAGCTGCTGGCCGCACTCCCGTTCAAGCTCACCTCCGCCCAGCAACGTGTCTGCAAAGAAATCGAAAGTGACATCGCCAAACCCATGCCCATGCATCGCCTGTTGCAAGGCGATGTGGGCTCTGGCAAAACGGTGGTGGCCGCGCTGGCGGCGGCGATTTGCATGGATGCGGGCTGGCAATGCGCGCTGATGGCTCCTACCGAAATTTTGGCCGAGCAGCATTTCCGCAAGCTCATTGGCTGGCTGGAGCCGCTGGGCATCAAAACCGCGTGGCTCACCGGCAGCCAAAAAACCAAACAGCGCCGCGAGATGCTGGCCCTCATCGCAAGTGGCGAGGCCGGTCTGGTGATCGGCACCCACGCCATTATTCAAGACAAGGTGCAGTTCAAAAATCTAGCGCTGGCCATCATCGATGAGCAGCACCGCTTTGGCGTTGCGCAGCGTCTGGCCCTCAGAAGCAAGATGGCAGTGGACGGGCAAGACCCTCATCTATTGATGATGACCGCCACACCCATACCCCGCACGCTGGCCATGAGCTATTACGCCGATCTGGAAGTCTCCACTATCGACGAGCTGCCACCGGGGCGCACGCCCATCGTCACCAAGCTCGTCAACGAAGCGCGCCGCGAAGAGGTGATTCAGCGCATTCGCGCGCAACTCGCGCAAGGCCGCCAAGTGTATTGGGTCTGCCCGTTGATCGAGGAAAGCGAAGCGCTTGACTTGACCGACGCCACCGAAACGCATGAGGCGCTGAGCACCGCGCTGCCGAGTGTGATGGTTGGCCTGCTGCATTCGCGCATGCCCGTGGCTGAGAAAAAGGCGGTGATGTCGCTGTTCACCGAAGGCGTGATGGGTGTGATGGTCAGCACCACGGTGATCGAAGTCGGCGTCGATGTGCCCAACGCCTCGCTGATGGTGATCGAGCATGCCGAGCGCTTTGGTCTCTCCCAATTGCACCAGTTGCGTGGCCGCGTAGGCCGAGGTGCCGCTGCGTCAGCCTGTGTGCTGTTGTTCTCCACCGGTGACGCCCCGCGCCTGGGCGAGACCGCCCGTGCGCGCTTGAAGGCGATGGTCGAAACCAATGACGGCTTCGAAATCGCCCGCCGTGACCTTGACATTCGCGGCCCCGGCGAGTTTCTGGGTGCCCGCCAGTCGGGGGCCGCACTGTTGCGATTCGCTGATTTGGCAACGGATGCCGAGCTGCTGGAGTGGGCACGTGGCGCTGCGCCAGTAATGCTGGATCAGCATCCGGCGCTGGCGGATAAGCATGTGCTGCGGTGGCTGGGCGGGCGGGCGGATTATTTGAATGCGTGAGGTGAACGCCCGCAGGGCTTATCCAAGGGAAGTTCTGCACAACTCCTCGCGGGTCGTGATCGACCAGTTTTCCCATGTCTTTCCCGCGTTTCTGTGACTGCTTGACGTCCCGTTTGAACTGGCCTGAATAGGCGGGCTGACGCATCAGATGCCGAGTTGCCCATACAGATCGTCAGCGACTTTGGCGAGGTGAACGTCAACACCTTGCTCGCTTTTGGTGAGCGTTTTAGCGGTCAGCTTGTTGGGGATGCGCATGTCGAAAGGCAGCGCTTTGTCCTTGGCAACCCTGGTTAAGACAATTCGCACCAGATCAGACACAGTAAGCCCCATATCTGCCAGCACAGCGGCAGCTTCATCTTTAAGCGCCTCGTCGATTCTTGCCCGTACAAAAGCGGTGGCAGCCATGGTTTCCCTTTAAAGTAGATTGATTGTAGCTTGATTGAGCTACAAATATTAACGAACAGAAGTCGCTTGTAGTGTCAGCAATGCCATGGTTCATGGCCGCTTGAGGTCCAGACGCTCCCCCGATTTGGTAACGGCAATCCAGCGTTGGCCGCCACCAATGCGCAGACTGTGCGCCCTGGCGATGCTGGCCCAAGGCAACTGCAACGCCTCGCTCAAAACAGCCGCAGTGCGAACGACCTTGATGCGGGTAGCGTGCAGCAGCGACTCATCCAGCAAATTGGCCGCCAGCCCATGCCAAAATTTCTTGAGAAGATATTGAAAGCGTAGCGAATGAGTGCTTGCTGAGCGCCTCCACCGCCCCGTCGCAGCCATGCGGCACACCTGCTGCGGGGGTTTGCCTCAAATAGCCAGTCAGCGTTCGGGCAGCACCCGACCCGAAGTACCTGTTCGCTGCAAGCAGAAGCGGACGCTGGAGTAGCTAGGCGCCCACAGTCCGCAACTGCGGGCGTCTGAGCATCCATGGGCTCACTTCTGAGTGTTGGTCGTCGATGCCGACGGGGTTGGTGGCGGCGCCTGCACTCGCGTAAAGCTAGCCGCGCCGACCAACCATTGGTTGCCCGTGCGTTGCAGCATGTGGAGCGAGACGCCAGGAATGATCTGTCCCGAGGGGGCAGGGAG
>JANOTE010000030.1:0-2348 GCA_031416195.1 Rhodoferax sp. | reverse complement strand
TCGATGCCGAACTCGGCCTTGCCGTTGACTTTGTCCGGAGTGTCCAGGCGCCGGGTGGCTTTACCCACAATCGTGAAGTCTTTCGGATCTTTCAAAGTCACTTTTACAGGCACGGGCAGCTTGGAAGCGGCTTCGGCCAGTTGACCATAAGTGGCTTTTTTGCCGTTGGCACCGAGCACCATGCCGTTGACTGCCTTGAGGCTGCTCGGCTCAACACCCCACTTCTGGGCAGCGGCACTGATAAGCATTTCGCGCACCTGGGCACCGCCCTGGCGCAAGCTCTCCCAGCCGTCGCGCACGGAGGTTGACCCCCCGGTAATTTGCGCACCCAGCAAGGCGTTGACATACACCGCATTGGGCGGCGCGATGGCGACCTTGATGCGATCCAAATTGACGTTAAGCTCCTCCGCAATCAGCATGGGCATGGAGGTGTAGACGCCCTGCCCCATCTCGGAGCGTGCCGAAATCAGGGTGATGGTGTTGTCATCGGCAATGTGTACCCAGGCATTCGGGGTGTAAAGGGTGCCAGCAGCCAGCGCTTCGCCCACAGTTGCAGGCAAGGCAAAGCCAAACACCAAGCCAGTGGTGGCCAGGGAAGAGGTTTTGAGAAAGCCACGACGAGAGGTTGGTGCAGCCGATGCAACATTGGCAACGCCGGAGTTAGATTGGTTTTTCATGGTCGTGCTCCTTAAGCTTTGCGCATGCTGGATGCTGCGTCTTTAATGGCTGCCCGAATGCGCGGGTAGGTTCCGCAGCGGCAAATGTTGCCACTCATGGCGGTATCGATGTCCGCATCACTCGGGTTTTTGTTGCCTGCGAGAAGCGCTGCTGCGCTCATCAACTGGCCCGACTGGCAGTAGCCGCATTGCGGCACGTCATGTTTGATCCACGCCACCTGCAAGGGATGAGTGTTGTTTTTGGAGAGGCTCTCAATGGTCGACACTTTTTTGCCCGCTACGCTGGACACCGGTGTCTGGCACGAACGCACAGGCGCGCCGTCGACATGCACGGTGCAGGCACCGCAAAGCGCCATGCCACAGCCAAACTTGGTGCCGGTCATTCCCAGCTCATCGCGAATCACCCATAACAGCGGGGTGTCGGGCTCCGCATTGGCGGCAACCGCCTTGCCGTTGACTTGAAATTTGATGCTCATCGTGTGTGCTCCTGGTGGGTTTGTAGAGGTTCGGGGCGATAGGGCTTTTGTCACCTGATTTTTAACGCCTTGCTAGAGCGTAGTTCAATGTACGCCCCAGTACGTAAGGGTTAGCCCTATGTCAACGGATTTTTTCGCAAGATGGCACACTGTGGCGTGGGCTTTCTCCCCCTGCCTATTCCCTGTCTCATGAAACTTTTACCATGAATCGCCTAGCCGCCTTAAGAAAAAACTACGACCACGGCGAACTGGACGAAAACGCGTCGCATCCCGACCCGTTAATGCAGTTCGACAAGTGGCTCAACGATGCCATCAAGGCCGACATTCCCGAACCCAACGCGATGACGCTGGCAACAGTTGGTAACAATCTGCGGCCATCCACCCGTGTAGTGCTGATCAAAGGCTATGACGCTCGCGGCATCGACTGGTACACCAATTACGACAGCCGTAAAGGCCAGGAGTTGGGCGGCAACCCCTACGCCGCTTTGCAATTTCACTGGGTGGAGCTGGAGCGCGTGGTGCGCATTGAAGGCATCGTCGAAAAAGTCAGCGCCGAAGAAAGCGATGCTTACTTTCACAGCCGCCCGCTCGATTCACGCATCGGTGCCTGGGCATCGCCACAAAGCGAAGTGATCAACGGGCGCAGCGTATTGGTGACCAACGCCGCCAAATACGCCGCCAAGTTCATGCTGCAACCACCGCGCCCGCCGCACTGGGGCGGCTATCGGCTGAAACCTGATGCTTGGCAGTTCTGGCAAGGCCGCAGAAGCCGCCTGCATGACCGGCTGCGCTACTCGCAGAATCCAGATCAAAGCTGGACACGTGAACGGTTGGCACCTTGAGAATACATTATTAATAGCAAACTATCCCAGTAAAAATAGGGCTAAAGAAGTTTTGACATCACGGATTTAAAATTCTGGACCAAGTCGATGCAGCCCGTTTGCAGCCCGTTTGCAGCCATCGTGGATTTTTTTATTTCAGACAGTTCGCGCCATGTTCATCGCCTCCAAACTCCTCTCCTTCGCGACCCAGCCGATTGCCTGGGCGATGATATTTTTGGGATTGGGGCTGCTGGTCATGCGTCGCTGGCCGCACGCTGGAAGGCGGTTTTGCTGGGCTGCGTTTGCTAGTCTTGCGCTGCTGGGCTGGCAGTTCCCGGTGGAAATACTCCTACGGCAACTTGAGACGCAATACC